>JAQIBS010000108.1 GCA_027858965.1 Kiritimatiellia bacterium | reverse complement strand
ATTGCCGTGTCTGATGGCGTCAATGCGTTGGTTCCAAGATTTACGTATAATGATGTGCAATATACAGCCGGTGTGTATGGCGGCGTGGGTTGTGCTGTGCCCGGTGCCCGGATACTGCCCGAGTGTTTTGAGCCAGGCACAGGTGTAGTCACCGTGACCCGCGGCGATGGTGGTTTCCTGATCATGATACGTTAACTGGACACCATTGGGTAATATTGTAGGATTTACCTCTCACGCGCAGCGGGAGGGCGCGTATATTTACCTTTTCTGTCTGACATCTCTAATCAGTGTCAGGCAGAATTGTTTCGTAGGTCCGATATTCTATCGGACTGTCCGGTAGAAAACCGGACTTACGTCATAGCGACTGATGTCGGTTATACTGGAGGGACGGTGGCCTCACCGTCCGCGGTCCCAAGGCCTGGGCCCCTCCATGTGGACGGCACACCTCAAACTTCACCCTTCACTCTTCAAACTTCACTCTTAATTCGTGATTGACATTTTCACTCTTCCTCCCAATAATATAATTATATTTTCAAGTTTATGATAGCTTCAATCACTCTATTGGATCATAGTATAATTGCATCCATATTTGCAATTTCTTGATTTCACAAATCTGTGTGTGTGCAGATAGAATGAGCTGTCGGAAAGGAAAGATGATCTATATGAAAAACATGGGTTTATGGCTGTTCCTTGTGACAGCAACAGTGGCGTTTGCATTTTCTGTGAAAGGAGAGGTTGTTCGTATTGAGTTGGGCGATAATTCAGCGACAGCTTCCACTTCGTATCCTAATCGTCAACCTAAATACGCAGTGAACGGAGCTGGTCTGACCGGTGACCAACATACAGCGACTGGAGGCGATAATGTTTCCTGGTTGAGCTCAAATTTATCAATTTTATCTAATCAGTGGTTCCTTATTGATTTAGGGGCCATTGCGCCCCTTCATCACGTGAAAGTGTGGAACTTTAATTGGAACCACGCAACAGTTGATACCGAAAAACGGGGAGTGAAAGATGTGGCGTTCTATGTTTCAACAGCCCCTACGCTGCCTGCCCCTGATTTCACCAACTCGGTGCTTTGGACCCTGGTAACGAATACGACTTTTGCCATAGCGCCGGGCTTGGATACATATGCCGGTGAGCCTGATGTCAGCCTTCATGGGGCCGAGGGGCGCTGGTTGGCCATGAAACCACTCACGAATCATGGTGGTGATGATTATGCAGGCATCAGCGAAATACAGGTTTTTGCGGAGGCTGATTTTCCTGGGAAATACCATATGGATGCTGCCCTCTCTGGTTACAGTGGCTCTTCTACGTTATCCGATTTCCCCTGCGTCTTGCGGTTGAGTGAGGATCTTCCCGGGTTCAAGTACAGCACTTTCTCCTCTCCCGATGACGGAGGTGACCTGCGGATCACTGATATCTACGGACATCAGCTGCTTTATGAGATAGAGAAGTGGGACCCCTCGGGCACCTCTGTTGTATGGGTTGCTGTGGCAGATCTTGTTGGTACGACCAGTGAAGTTAAGCTGCATTGGAATGATGTGGCAGCTTCGACTCCCGATTATGCGACTAACGGTACCTTCTGGGCCAGTTCTTATGGAGGTGTCTGGCACCTTGATCAAACGGCTGCTGTGGACAGCACAACTAATCGCAATGTTGGAACGGCCCATGGTAATATTACGGCTTCCGGTATTTTGGGGGCTGGACAGTATTTTGGAGGCAACGATTATATCTCGGTTGCCGATGATGCTTCTATCGGGGCCAATGTCACGAATGCACTGACGCTTTCAACCTGGTTTAAATCTGAGGTGACACTTGTAAGGACTAATGAGGTCCACCGCCTGTTAGAGAAAGGCGACTGTTATTATATTGCAGGAGGATACAGTTCTTTGGGTGGTGTAACCTTCCTGATGAAAGATAATAATGAGGTTCATGGTATCGGTAATGGAGCTGAAGTTGCTTCGAATGAGTGGCACCTTGTTAGTTGTACATATGACGGTGCCAGATTGCTGATTTTTATGGATGGTGTTTTTAAGGGTGAACGAATATACACAGGATCCATTGATGATGATAAGCTGTCATTGCGTATCGGTTCAGATGATGAAAGCAAGTCTTTTAAAGGGATTCTGGATGAAACCCGCATTGAGTCAGTTGTCCGCAGTCCTGACTGGATCAAAGCCTGCTATGACAGCCAGCGAGAGGCAGGAGATTTTGTCGAATACTCGGCTGTATATCCCGCATCGCCGTCGGGCACCATGATTTTCCTTCAATAAGTTGTGTGGGATTTAGCTGAATCTGATGGTATATTTTTCCAGCAAATTAACGGTTCTGCCTAAGTCCTGGCGAACATTCCTGCAAGTGAATTAATGCAAAAGTAAAGTAATGCAAGCATCTTGCTTGCCTCAATAATAAACCAAGCAGGATGCTTGGGCTACTTTAATAAACCAAGCAGGATGCTTGGGCTACTTTTCCTGATGCTGATTGTGCCAATTATAGCAAAATTCATTCTATCAACGGATCTGAAATTGTCCTCGTTGCTCTTTTTCTTCCGCTTTTCATCTTTATAAAAGGCCGCTGTTTTGATAAGCTTTCTGTACATTTTTTAAGGAGCCTGTTAATATAATGTTCAAGCCTTTTGTCCACCTCCATTTGCATACAAAATACAGTCTTCTTGATGGAGCCTGTGATATCAAACCGTTGGTGAAGCGTGCAAAAGAACTAGGAATGCCGGCCGTTGCCATGACTGATCACGGAGTGATGTATGGCACCATTGATTTCTACAAAGCTTGCAAGGCAGAGGGTATTAAGCCTCTGATCGGGTGTGAGGTTTATATTCTGGCAACCGTAAATCGCTTTACGCGCGACAGAAATATTCCCTACCATCATTTGGTGCTGATTGCCAAAGATCTTGAGGGTTACCACAACCTGGCCCGTATTAACACAATTGCCAATCTTGAAGGTTTCTATTATAAACCGCGTATTGATAAAGAGACACTGCGGCTTTACTCAAAAGGACTTATCGGGTTGGCGGCTTGTCTCCAAGGCGAGATCAATGTGCATCTGCAGGAACGGCAACTTGACTCTGCCGAGGCTGTTACCCGTGAGTATATGGAGATTTTTGAACCCGGTGATTTCTATCTTGAGATGCAGGATCACGGTATTCCCCAACAGAAAATTGTTAATGAGGGGGTGCGGGAACTTTGCAAACGCACCGGGATTAAAGCGGCTATTACAAATGATGTTCACTACCTGATGCAACATCACGCTGAAGCTCATGAGATTATGCTCTGCATTCAGACTCAGACTGTGATGAGTAACCCCAAGCGAATGCGTTATGCTTCGAATGAATTTTATTTTAAAACCAGAGACGAACTTGCAAAGCTCTTTCCCGGCGAGGAAGAAGCACTTGATGTAACGGTTGAAATTGCTGATAAATGTGATGTTGAACTCACCTTTTCCAATGGAAAAGCTGAGAGCTTGCATTTTCCTTTATTCGAGACCCCGGATAATGTCGATGGATTAGATCATCTCAAGAATCTGGGTAAAGCCGGTCTGCAAAAACACTATGGGCTGGATTATGATAATCCGAAAACTAAAGCAGATCATGAGTTGGTAGAGCGTTTCGACTATGAGGTCGGCGTGATTGTTAAAACCGGGTTTATTCATTACTTTCTTGTAGTTGCCGACTTTATCCAATGGTCGCGTGAGAACGATATTCCTGTTGGCCCTGGCCGTGGATCCGGAGCCGGTTCGTTATTAGCTTACTCGCTCGATATCACCCAGCTTGATCCAATTAAATTCGGACTCATCTTTGAGAGGTTTCTTAATCCAGAACGTGTTTCGCCTCCTGATTTTGATATCGACTTCTGCCAGGCCCGACGCGAAGAGGTAATTGAGTACGTTAAAAAGAAATATGGGAAAGATCGCTGTGCCCAGATTGTGACTTATGGCAAGCTTGGCGCTAAGACCGTTATCCGTGATATTGCCCGTGTGCTTGAAATTCCTCTTGAGAAGTCTATGTTCTGGACTAAGATGATTCCCAATGATCCCAAGATCACGCTGGCGAAAACCAGAGCTCAGGTTAAGGAATTTGATGTTGCCTGTAAACTTGATCCTGATCTGAATCATATCATGAAGTTTGCAACGGTGCTGGAGGGACTCTATCGTAACACGGGTGTGCATGCTGCCGGTGTTGTGATTGGTGATAGACCTTTGATCGACCTGATTCCTCTGGGGCGTGATAAAGATGGTTCGCCGGTAACACAATATGCCAAGGAACCGGTTGAAGAGGTCGGCATGCTCAAGATGGACTTTCTGGGGCTCAAGACGTTGACCGTTCTTAAAGAGGCTGTTGACTTGATCAAGTTCCTACACGGTGTGGAGATTGATCTTGAAAAAATTTCATTGGAAGATCCGAAAACCTTTGAACTTTTTCAGCGAGCCGATACGGTCGGTGTTTTTCAGCTTGAGTCTGCTGGTATGCAGAAAGTCCTGAGGGATCTAAAGCCAACCTGTATTGAAGAAATTATCGCTATTCTGGCTCTCTATCGTCCAGGTCCGATGGATAATATTCCCAGCTTTGTTAAGAGGAAGAAGAAGCTGGAAGAGGTTCATTATGATCACCCATTGCTGGAACCAATCCTGAAAGAGACCTACGGAATTATGGTTTATCAGGAACAGGTGCAGCGCGCGGCACAGGTGCTGGCTGGATATAGTCTTGGCCGAGCTGATATTCTTAGGCGTGCCATGGGTAAAAAGAAGCTTGAGGTGATGGTTGTTGAACGCGAAAAGTTCATAGAGGGCTGTAAGATCCATATTAATCTCGATGCTAAACAGGCTGGTGAGATTTTTGATAATATTGAAAAGTTTGCCGGATACGGATTTAATAAGGCTCACGCTGCCGCCTATGGAGTTGTAACTTATCAAACCGCCTATCTGAAGGCCCATTACCCCTCTGAGTTTATCTGTGCGCAGATATCTTCAGAAATCGGCAATTTCGACAAGCTGCCGGGTTTTGTTGCCGAGGCTGAGGATATGGGGCTGAAGGTGCTTACCCCTGATGTTAACAAGGGGTTGGAGCGGTTTAAGCCTGAGGACAGTGCTGTTCGCTATGGTTTGGCCGGTGTTAAGGGCGTAGGATCAGGGGCGGCCGAGGCCATTGTTAAGGAACGCCTGGCAAATGGCGAGTTTGAAGGACTTTCGGATTTTTGTGAAAGGGTTAACTCTTCGGCTGCCAATAAACGTGTGCTGGAGGCCTTGATTAAAAGCGGTGCCATGGATTGTTTTGGAATGCATCGCGCGCGTCTCTTTAATGCAATTGAGTTTGCTTTGGCCCGTGCCTCCGCTAATGCCAAGGAGAAAGCCAGTGGTCAGATAAGTCTCTTTGATATGCTGGATGATGTCAGTGATGCCGGTTCTGCTAACCCCTCTGAAATTCCCGATAAAGTACCGCCCTGGAGCGAAAAAGAGAATTTAAAAAATGAGAAAGAACTTCTGGGAGTTTATATTACCGGACACCCGATGGACCGTTATAGGTCTGTTATTAAAGCTGTTCAGACAAAATCAATCAGAGAACTCTTGCAATGCCGTGATGATGTCAGTGTGCGTACTGCGGGCATGGCCTCTTCGGTGCAGCGACGTCTTACTAAAAAGAAGGGTGAGCCCTGGGCTATTATTAAATTGGATGATGGTGACCTTTCAACGGAGGCTCTTGTCTTTCCTCAAACGTATAAGAAATTTGCCCATCTATGTCAGGATGAATCACCCCTGCTTATTTGTGGCCGGGTTTCTAAGCGTGATCAGATGGGGGGGGGCGGTGATGACGGAGATGATAATACCGTTGCCAAACTGATTGTTCAGGAGATACATCCGTTGCCGGAGTCACTGCGAATTTTTGGCACCAAGGTCATCGGCGCAATTCGCACTAAAGATGAGGCGTTTAAAGAAAAATTGATCAGCCTGCGCGATCTGGCACTTAAGAACCCCGGGCAGTTACCACTGCGGATATGTCTGGTCTATCCGGATAACAGAAAAGTGCTGCTTGAAACCGATGACAAACTTATGATTGATCCATCTTTGGAGTTTATCAATGAACTTTCAGGTCTGCTTGGCAATAAGTTATATAAAGCAGTGGTGAAAAAAGATATCTATCGCGATTTTCATAAGCCTCGCTGGAATGGGAATGGCTGATAAGAAGTTCTAAAGTTCTAAAGTGCTGAAGCGGGCTTTGCTCGAAACTAAGCTTGTAGCTTGCGTCCAACTTTCTGTGGCTTTTAACTGTGCAGTGACATCACTGCATAAGGGGGTAAATATTGGAAACTGTAAATATAGATATATTTTTAATTACACTGCGTTTTATGGCTTTGATCTTCTTTGGTGGTGCGGTCACGCTCGATCTTTTTTTTCTTTTTAAACTTGCCGATTCGGAGCACCGGTTTGAATTTGCTGAGCTGAAGTGTCTCAAGGCGCGGGGGATGGCACTTCCGATAGCAGCCTTGGCTCTCTTGACGACTCTGGTATTTACCTTGCCCAATCAGATTTTTGTACCTGATGTTGTTCACGAAATAAAACCCAGCGGGCTACTTCTTGGCTCGCTTATATACGCTTTGGCAGTCTTGTTGGTTGTGTTTTTTGCGGTCATATATTCGCGTTGCAGTGTGAAACAGATATTCTTGTCTGAAAAAACAACCTACATTTGTTCCTTGAAAAAAGGCATTGTTTATGGAATTGCGGCAGTGCCTCCTGTTTTTTTTCTAACAGCGGCTATGAGTACTGTTGTAACTGATCTGGGATTTGTTGCAGAGAGTCAGCCTGTGATTGACTGGCTGACCAACCCTGAAACATCGCTTTCAACTCGCATTGTTATCATTATTTGCGCCGTTGTTATAGCTCCGGTTATTGAAGAGATCATTTTCAGGGGGCTTCTTTTTCCTGCGGTTCTAAAGCATAATAGTTTTATATTCTCGGCTTTGCTGGTGGGGTGTATTTTTTCCCTTGTTCATTTTCATGCTCCGTCATTTCTGAGTATCCTTGTTCTGAATATCTTTTTCTGCGCCGCTTATTCAATTACTGGCTCTTTGATTACTCCGATAGTTATGCATATGATCTTTAATGGGAGTGCCACTTTTATTGCTCTGGTTGTTTTATGAAAGAAGTTGCTCTACCACTGGACAGTTTAGGCAGGCTGTCAGGTCATTGCTTTCGCAATTCCTGTTTTCGGCACACTTGCGCCCCGATACCAGCCAGCAGAAATGTCCATTTGTCCGGTAGCAGGGGCACTTCTCCAGCTTGCTGGAAGGACATCCCTTAATTGCCCAACATGGCTTTCTCTCGATTGCGTTTGAACGATACGCTGCCGCAAGCACAAGAAGCTGAACCATGACATGTGTGGGTGTTTCCCTCCAGCCCTGTTCATAGCTCTGTATTGCCCTGATGGATATTCCCAGAGATTGGGCCACTTTGGCTTGTGTCATCCCTAAATGAACTCTGATTTTTTTGACAGTTTCAGAGTGATTGAATTTATCATTATTTTCCGACTGCATGTTTCTTTTCCCCATTAAATATATGAAATAATAGCACATGGTGATATATCACAACAAGGGGAATTTCAATAACCCGTATGCACTTTTAGCCATGGCATATAAATAATGAAGATGCTAGTATTTTTGAAGAGGAATAATAGCATGAAAGTGCGATTGGTTTTGGCAGTTTTCTGCATGGTTTACTACATCTGCGTTAAGCATTTGTAACATGAAAAATATGAAGGAGATAAACTTATGAAGTTCTGGGGTGTTGTTATTGGATGTGCATTTTTTTTAAATGCGGTTGCATTAAAGAATTACTTCGACAATGGTTTCAAAATGGGCGGTGCGGGGGAACATGTCAAAAAGCTGGATGCGCTTGATCTTGTAATTGCCTTCAGCCGCTAATATTTTGAGATCTCTCTGCAAGGTTGAGGGATTGCAGGAAATGTAGAGAATTCGCGGAATGCCGCTTTGGGCCAGAGTCTGCGTAATACTCTTGTCCATACCGGCACGCGGGGGATCGACAATGCACGTTGTCTGCCCCGGGTCTTTGGTGTATTGCTTCAGGTTGAGCTCTTTCTTTCCAAGTTCTCTGACTTGAAAGTTTGCAGCGATATTCATCTCGGTCGCATTGTGTTTGGCGGCAATGATGGCGCGTTTGCCGGATTCCAGCCCGACCAGCTGACTGCCACTGCCGCCCTCTTTCATACAGGCCAGGCCGAAGAGCCCGACTCCACAGTAGAGATCAAGAATGTTCTCAGATGGCTGCTCTTTAAACCATGCCGCAGCTGTTTGGGTTAGAGCTTGGCTCACTTCCGGGTTAGTTTGGTAAAATCCTTCGCTTGATACTCTGAGCCCGCCAATGGAGCTCTCTTCTGTCAGCCAGCTCTTTCCCGTTGGACGGTTTGTCCACCATATAACACCATCTGCCTTTGTGTAACGGATAGTCACTGTGGCATTATCCGGTAGATTCTTTAACTGATCTGATGAGCGAATGGCATGCAGCTTTTCATTGATTGGTGCGCAGGTGAGAGGACAGGCCGGGATGTCGAGCACTTTGTGTGAACGCTCCTCCTGATAGCCCAGCTTTGGTGTTCCCCCTTTCGATGTATGCAAAATCAGCTTGTTGCGGTAGTGGAGCTGGCTAGGGGATTTAAAGGGGGGCAGAATCTCAGCATCCTCCGCATTAGGCATGTATTTAATAAATTCGAGAAGCTGATCCTGTTTGATTGCAACTTCAGCATCGTAGGAAACATGATCGTAAACGCAACCGGGAATACGAACAGCCTCTTTGAGCGGGCCGGGGATGCGGCAGTTTGGCTCAATCCGGTCTTGAGATGGTTCGAGTACTTCACATAGCTCTGCAATTGCATAGGATTTTTTCAGCTGTGTGATTTTGGCGCGTACCAGCTCTCCCTGGGCAACTCCAGGTACGAAAATAACAAAGTTATCCTCTCTGATGAGTCCATTGCCACCGTAGATGACTTTTTCAATTCTGCCTGTGATAATATCGGTTGTTTGCATGTGTGTATTCCTTTGAATGGCATGGCGCAGAGCGCATGGCGTGTTATGTGCGTTATTGCACTCTGGGTTTGGATGTTATCCCTGTATAGCCGTTTGCATCAATGTAAGCGAAGCGGGAGTGGACTATCTGCCCGGTGAGCCGTTCTTTTGGATGTTTGATCTCCGAGTGCGTTCTTTGACTCCTGTCTCCTGCCTCCTGTTAGACTATCTCTCCATATAGAGTTTGGGGAGCGGCTTTAATAATACGAACTTTTACAAGTGTGCCGGGGGTGAGACCTTCCCGCGGTGTAAAAACTGCTATCTTGTTTCCTGGGGTGCGTCCGGCCCAGCGTTCGGCATTACGCAAGCTGGGACCGTCGACTAAAATTTCCTGGATAGATCCGATAAGCGCCTCGTTTTTTTTCTGTCCCTGAATATCAAGGTCAGCCAGCAGCACCTGATTGCGTCGCATCTTCTCATCTTTGCTTACATCATCATTCATCTCTGCGGCCGGTGTGCCGGGACGGGTGGAGTATTTGAAGATAAAGGCATTGTCGAACTGAGCCTGTTCCATCAGTGATCGGGTCTCTTCAAAGTCCTGCTCTGTCTCACCGGGAAATCCTACAATAATATCAGAGGTGAGAGAAAAGTCCGGCATGGCTGCTCGCAGCCTTGTGATTGCATCGAGGTATTCCTCTCGGGTGTAGCCGCGACGCATCAGTTTGAGGATGCGGTTTGAGCCTGACTGTACGGCAAGGTGTAAATGGTGACATACCTTTGGAAGGGTGTTCATGGCGCGGACCATCTCTTCGGTGCATCCAGAGGGATGGCTGGAGGTGAAACGGATGCGCTGGATTTCCGGAATGGTGGCAACGGCTTCCAGAAGACGGGAGAATGCTTCTGTGTATCCTCCTGGACTGGGTGAATCATGCTCATCCCAGACGCTGTTCATCAAACCATAGTTCATTACACTCTGACCCAGCAGGGTCACTTCGCGGATTCCATGTTTTGTGAGCGCTGTTATTTCCGTTAGGATCTCCTTTGCCGGACGGCTGAATTCAGGACCGCGTACATCCGGTACAATGCAGTAGGCGCATCGCCGGTTGCATCCCAGCAGGATTGTGACAAACGCTGCGTATCCGGTTTCATTGTGTGAATCCGGAACATCAGGTGTAGCTTCCGATTTGGATATCTCGATGATATTGGTTTCTCCGTCCAGTACTCGCTGAACGAGTTGCGGAATGGTTCCACATCGGCGAGTGCCGACAGTAAAATCTAGAAGCGGTATCTTTTTGAAGATATCTTTTCCCATCCGCTGGGCCATGCAACCCATTAGAGCGACTTTGCGCTCTGGACGTTCTCTCTTTGTTTTGCAGAGCAGGCCCAGCTTTCCCATGGCCTTGTCTTCGGCTTTTTCGCGCACACTGCAGGAGTTGACAATAATAAAGTCAGCTTCGTCTTCAGTGACGGACTGCTGATGACCAGCTGCGGTTAACATGGCCGCAACGGCATCGGAGTCGCGTACATTCATTTGGCAACCATATGTGTGGAGTCTAAATTTCATTCTTTTTTGTCTTCTTTCTCGTGGGGCCCTGGAATTTGATCAACAATCTTTTCCAGAATAGTTACATACGACCATTGCGGGTCTTCTGATGTGCCGTATAATTTGAATTCAAGCAGCAGTTTTTTAAATGGAAAAGTTACAAATCTTGTGATCCTGCCGGCAATGGATCTTCTTCTGAAAAGTGCAACATGCATGGTTAAATCAATATTGTCGTTCGGTATGTCATAAGTACCTTTTCCGTGGATGTTGAAAATATCGCCTGTAATGTCAAAATTGTCTGTTGATAAAATGCCGTCTTTGATTGTGAATTGGAATGAGCATTCTGATTGATTTACCAGGGATGATATTCCAGGAATGTTTTTCGACATATATTCAGTTAAACCGGCAAACAACTTAAGTTGATTAAGCCGCCCGTTTTTGACTTTGAAATCACCTTTCCCGTTTATGGTATGGAGCTGGTTTGTTCCCAGAACGCTGGCAAGTTCAAGATTGCCAGAGCATTCACCTATTCTTTCGTTTGTAATACTGAATAATTGTGCCAGGTCTGACAGGTCAATTTTATGGAAGGTCGCCTGTGAAACAATGGCTGGTGGCAGATCCTTATCAATGCTGATAGTAAAGACAGCCGATCCTTTCACTGTTCCACCGGAGAGGGTAGTGGCTTTAATCTTTTTCAAAATAGCTTCATCGCCCTGAACTGCATAATCACAGGAAGACTCTTTTACATTCAAGCCAAAAATTGATGCTTTGCTGCTTTTGAAGCTACCTGTGAGCCTATGCGTGCTAAGAGCGTTGGTTGAGATAGCAACAACACCGTTTGCCGTAACGATGGGGGGCTTTTCGCATATCACTGGATTGAGCTCTCCATGCGTCAGTATATCAATAATCCCTGTCACATCACGGTGCCGCATAGTTGAGATTGCATTAACTTTTAAACTTTCATCAGTTTCATCGTAGTAAAGAGTTCCCTCAATGGAGCCGTCGCTGTTTGCTGTTTTCAGCCCTTTGAGATCTACCCATGTTGTATTATTTGTTCCATATGCCTTGATATTGCCTCGTGCGTAATTGAGAGGGATGTTGCGGTAAGCGCAGGATTTTACATCCAGATCAATATCAATGGTGAAGTCGCTGTTGTTTAAGTTAACCTCGAAGTTGCAATCGACATCAATTGGTTTTTTAAGTTTAGAAAAATGAGCAATCTCACGGATGACTGTGTGCGCTTCCAGTTCTTTAAGGAATCCTGTGACATTTTCAGGGAAGGCCTCACCTTTGACATAACCATCCAGCAGCTCTGTGTCAAGGTGGAGATAGAGGTGTCCATCCAACTGCGTTTTTTGTGGGGTGTCAGCCCATTGCAGGTTTATATTGGAAAAGCTTATAACCGGATCATTGAGTGTTAATGTCGTAGAGGCTTTTTTGGCCTTGAACCCTATAACATGTGAGTCTTCAATAATGAGTTTGAATGGCGACAGAGTTGGAATTTTTTTACGCGGCTCATCTTTCTTCTCTTCAGGAGGCTTCATTTTAGCCAATTGTCTGAAAATTTTGCGTGGGTGATGAGGGCAGTTGATATTCTTTAATGTGATACTCTCCAGACAGTTTGAATATGCAACACCTGAGTTAATAGAGAATCTGATAATGACGTCTTCCACAGTGCCGAAACGTTCGGAGGCAATCTTTTTTGGGTAGACTTCGATGTTATGCAGATGAAGGCCGCTTTCCAGATGGAATGTTATGCGACCAATGTCGACTATAACTTCATCCGTTGAGATCTTCTCTTCGATTTTATCAATTACGACTGTAGGAAGGCCATGCTCAAAAATATACAGGAGTGTAATTGCTGTAAGTGCCAGTAGCGCTACAACCAGAAAGATGGCTTTGAGTAAATGCCCTAATATTTTGAGAATTTTCCACATGAAATAGTTCGTTAGTTCATTAGTTAATTAGTTCGTTAGTTCGTTAGTTAGGCCCTTCACAGAAGGGCAAGACAAACTTGTTTGTCCTTAAAATATGTTGTCGGTGCCTCGTCAGGGCAGTTTAAGTTGAAGTGCTAAGTTTAAGGAAGAGCACATATGACTTAAACTTTAACTTATTACTTAAAATTCTTTCGACCTCTTTATCCGATTTAACCCTTTTAACCACTTTAACCCTATTAATTATTCCTCTATGCAACGCGAAGCGTTGTTGACTAAAGCAGCAGTGCATATCATATAACTAAGCAATGAATGTAAAAGTGATCGTCTGTCACATCGGCTCAGTTTAGTTGTGGTCCTGCTGCTTTAGCATGTTGATCATCTCAACAACAATCTGTCCTGTTATTAACAGGCTCTCAAAGGAAATTTTATCCATTGAGTCTTCCATGGTATGCCAGTAGCTGTTGTCTCCGGGTTTATTTCCGAACTCAAAGTCAATCAGGTTGATGGCTGGGTATTTAAGATCTAGAAATGCCTGATGATCATCCAATATGTTGTTGTTGTTTATACTGATCTTCTTGCGGTGTCCAGCTGCTGTAGCGGCTTTTAATGCCAGAAGTTTCAGCTCTTTTGACGAGTTTCGCGGCACGCTGATCATGAGATCACGGTCACCGATCATATCTGTCAAGATTACCGCTTTAATGTCGGTCCCGCGCTTTTTAAGCTGTTTAGCAAAATATTTACTGCCGTGAAATCCATCACGGTCGCTGTAGGCCAGTGCACACTCCTCTCCATCCATAAAGCCAAAGAGATAGTTGTAACGGCGATCACCTGCGTTCTTGATGAGTGCCGCCAATTCCAGTAGTAAACCTGTTGAAGATCCGCTGTCGTTGGCTCCCTCAAATTTTCGGTCGATGCCTGTCTTTGTGTCAAAATGTGAAAGCAGGATAATCCATTGGTCGCTTTTGCCTGGAAGTGTTCCAATTACATTAACAAATGATTTGCTGCCGCGTGGTGTTTCATCCTCAAAGCGGTCCAGTTTGGCATCCACTCCTGATGCAACCATCTGATTTTTGAGCCAGAGGGCGGCTTTTTCTCCCTCCGGGGTGCCGGCATCCCGGGGGGTGTAATCTTTGATTAGCTCTGCAACGCGTTGCATTGCATTGGTAGCATTCTCCGCATTGAATGTGAGTGGTGCTACTTTAACAGTTGGTGATGCTGCAACCTCCTCTGCGCTTTGGCTGCATCCGGTGAGCATCAAGGCAATACTGAGGGAGGTTGCCAGCGTGGTGAATATTTTTGCCATAATGATCATTGTAATATTGGGCTTTGGGCTGTTAGGCTTTTGGCTTTGGGTTACGGATGCCCGTGATGAGAGCGTTGAGTATTCTTGCAACTCCACTTGCCTCGGTTTCAATTGCAATCGCTTTTTGATGGGGTAAATATTCAAGTCTTCGGGCAAGGGATAGTTGATATTCTACTTCTTTTGCTGAGCCATATGCAATTTCCAGGAAACGCAGATATTCGGGCTCTGAAAAACGTGCAGACCCCTCAACAATATTAGAAGGTATTGATACAGCGGCTCTACGTATCTGCGAAGTTAATCCAAAGACCTCCTCTTTCGGGAATGCATTAGTTGTCTGGTATACATTAAGCACGAAGGTATCGGCCAATTTAAAAGCATTTAGTTTTTTATGGTCTCTCATAATGATTATATTTTCCCAAAGCCCAAAGCCCAAAGCCCAAAGCTAACTAAAGCCGTTACGCGGCTTTAGTTCAATGATACTCCCAGAACCTCCAGAACACGGTCCAAGTCCGAGTTGTCATAGAAGTCAATCTCCAGAACACCCTTGGTGTGGTTGCCGTTGGCGTGGGTCATGCCTGATGATAACCGGACTGCAGTTCCAAAGTGTTTGTGGAGCAGATCAGTGAGGTTGCGGATATACTCCTGCGGTAGATCCGGCTTGCCTGGGCGTTTCTCCGGGGCATTAGCTTCACATTTGCGACGTTTGATGACATTTTCCAGATTGCGTACCGTCATTCCGTCGGTAACGCATTTACGGCTTAAAATAATTTGTTCAGTTGGCTCTGATAAGCTCAGTAGAACCTTTGCGTGACCGGATGAGAGTAATCCGTTTCCTATGAGCTGCTTAACTTCATCAGGCAGCTCAAGCAGCCGCACGGCATTAGCGACACTGGCTCTCGCTTTACCTACTCGGTCGGCTACATCCTGTTGGGTCATATTGAACAGATCCGCTAGAGTGCGGTACCCTTCAGCCTCTTCAATTACATTGAGGTCCTGCCGCTGGATGTTCTCAACAATTGCCATCTCTGCAGCACGCCGGTCTTCCGCATCTACCAGAATAACAGGAATTTTCTTCATCTGGGCTTCGATGGATGCCCGCAGTCGACGCTCTCCAGCAATCAGTTCATAGCGATTCTTCTCATTTTTCCGGCAGATGATCGGTTGGATAACACCGTTGACCTTGATTGATTTCGCGAGCTCCAGCAGCGCTTCCTGATCAAAGGTCTGGCGCGGCTGCCAAGGGGAACGCTCAATCTCGGCAACCGGCACATCAATAATCGCATTCACAGGAAGAACAGCCTCTTGTTCTATAGGGGCTGCTGTGTTATTACTATGTGCTTTTGGTTTTGCTGTAGTGCTTTTGTTGCCAATCAGTGCTCCCAGACCTTTGCCTAAGTGGGATTTGCGTTTTTGAACCTTTGGCTGAGCCGGTTGAGCTTTGCTTCTGGCGGTCGCTTTTTTTGCAACGGATTTTTTAACAGCTTTTTTTTGGGTACTCTTTTTAGTTGGGCTCATGGATACATTCCCGGTCGGTTAAGTCCAGTGTTTTCTGGAAGGTTGAACATTAAATTCATGTTTTGAAGGGCAGAGCCTGCCTGACCTTTCATTAAATTATCTATGTGGGCAACTATCCGCAGGCGGTTTACCCGCTCATCCACACTGACAACAAGATTGCAGTAATTGGTGCCTCTGACATTGATTGTACCCATTGGAGTCTGGCTGCCGTAAACACGCACAAAGGGACTGTCCTGAAAGAATTCTTTGTATAATTCAAGTACTTCCGCTTCAGATCGCTTCTGGGTTAAGGTCCCGTAGAGAGTTGAGAGGATGCCGCGGCAGACAGGAACAACCTGTGCCGTGAATGTAATCTTTACATCTTCATTGGAGAGCAGGGTCAGCTCGCGCTCAACTTCGCAGACGTGTTGGTGTCCAGCCAGCTTGTAGGCATTCATCTGCTCATATCGGGCTGGGTAGTGAAATGCCGGATTAACTTTCTTCCCGGCTCCGGATACCCCTGTTTTGCAGTCGCAGATAATACTGAGCGGTTCCACCAGGGAATTGCCTACGGCTGGTGCCATGCCCAGAATACAGCTGCATGCAAAACAGCCCGGGTTGCCGACTATATCAGCATTTTTGATTTCGTCGCGATGCAGCTCTGCCAGACCATAGGCATTTCGTCCGAGTAGCTCAGGCGCGGCATGGGTTGGATCTTTGCCGATACGGGTGGCATAGTCGGCGTAGGCCTCTTCTGTAGTAAAACGAAAGTCACCGCTGTAATCAATAATCTTGGCGCCCTTTTTGAGATCTGCTTTGGCCATAGCCATTCCCACTTTGTCGGGGGTGGCATAGAGTACTACATCGGCATGTGAGTTTGCCTGCGGATCATCAGCGGCCAACACCGGTAGATCACAAAAACTTTCCAGGTGAGGATAGATTGTGGATATCTTTTCGCCTACATTTTCACGTGCCACCAGAGTCGTTAACTCAAACTCAGGGTGCTGTAAAAGCAGTTCAATGATGCCAATCCCTCCATAACCGGTGGCACCAACTATTTTTGTTTTAAACATAAAAACCTCATACAACTCAAAATTGATACAATACTATACTAAACAGAGTGGCAAAGGTCAGCAACAATCCTAATGCAGCGGAGCCGCAACCAAACTTAACCTTTGTGATATGCGAATATTTTCTCCTTCATTGAACAGTTGTGTAATAAGCATCAGTGCATTAGTCAACAACACTTCGTGTTGCATAGAAAAATTAATAAGAACGTAATTGTAATACAATGAACCAAAATAATCCTGTAAATTCTGTTAATCCTGCCGTGCCACGGCGTAGCCTCTGGCGTAGACGGGTCAAAAAATC
>JAQIBS010000217.1 GCA_027858965.1 Kiritimatiellia bacterium | reverse complement strand
GGGGGTAAAAAAAAGGGGCGGTGCCTTGACATTGCTTGAATATCCAATATTCAACAAGGAACTCCCAATATCCAAGAAGAGCCGCTTCGCTCCATAATAACACTGCGTAACCCCGATTTCGCTGTGGCTATGCCACGTTAGTAGCTATTCTCTCAACTCCTGTCACAAAAAACAAGAAACTTAAGAGGTCAATTATATAAGTTCTTGAGAGAAAGCAACTAAAGCATGATTCGGAACAGCCGTAAACTAGCGATCTTTTGGGACAAATATAAACGATTTTAACTATGAAAAACGTAGCACAACATAGTCGCAACTATTTTTTTGACATGATTGCCGCTCTCCCGCGATGCGGGATCACTGCCACCACAAGGGTGGCCTTACTGCGCTGCGCTTCGTTTTCCAGGATTAACATGATGATGTCATCTTGACCGCCATAGCTGCGCTTGCGGAGCGACGGCTGGTTGCTACGCTAATAATTATCCACAAAAGAACGCAAAAAAACACAAAGAAAAAATATGGTTTTACATATCATAAGAGATCAGTTTGGTTGCCATGTCTGCGTGCAACGCACAGGCAGGCGGCCGAAAGCAGCTTTAGGTTGGATATTGAACAGCTTGCGCGTTTTTAGCGCAAGTTGTTGCGCTCCTCCAGTGAGGCTTTGAGTGCGGTTAGGTCGGTATCGGCCGGAGCTGCACCGGATTGGACTGCAGCTTCAGCTACAGCATATGAGACCTCAACGAAGAGTCGTTTATCAAAGGGTTTCGGGATGATGTAGTCTGAGCTGAAGTTCATGTTTTCGGATGGGTAGAGCGCTTTAACATCTGCGGGAACCTCTTTACGGGCCAGTTCAGCCAGTGCACGGGAGGCGGCGACCTTCATCTCTGTATTGATGGTGGTTGCTTTAACGTCAAGCGCACCACGGAAGAGGAAGGGGAATCCCAGGACATTGTTGATCTGATTAGGATAGTCGGAGCGTCCAGTTGCCATGATATAGGGTTTGTTGCTCATGACTGCGGCCACTGCATCCGGTGAAATCTCCGGGTCGGGGTTGGCCATTGCGAATATGGCGGGGTAGTCGGCCATTGCTTTGACATCGTCGCCGCTGACACAGTCGGCTACGCTGACTCCTACGAAAACATGTGCTCCGGTCAGGGCATCCGAGAGACTCTTTGGTCCGGGGGGGCAGGCGTGGCGCTGTTTGTGATCATTAAGGTCTGTACGATCGGAGCTGATGACTCCGCGGCTGTCGCACATAAACAGCTCTTTGACACCGGCCGCTTTGCACATATCAGCAATCCGGATGCCTGCGGCCCCGGCACCATTAACAACAACTCGCAGAGTGGAGATATCGCGCTCGCAGAGCAGGCAGTAGTTCATGACCCCTGCCAGTGTTATCACAGCGGTGCCCCACTGGTCATCATGGAAAACCGGGATATCCAACATGGCATCAAGGGTGTCTTCAATCTCGAAGCAGGCGGGGGCGGCAATATCTTCAAGGTTGATACCTCCGTACATAGGGGCGAGGGCCGCCGCGATATCGATAATGTGTTTCGGGTCGGTTTTACCTGTATTTTCGCCATTTATGCGGCAGTTGTTCAGGGGGACAGGCCAGCCGTCCACATCACCGAAGGCCTTGAAAAGAACGGCTTTGCCCTCCATGACGGGGATTGAGGCGACTGCCCCCAGATCGCCGAGCCCCAGAATGGCGGTGCCATCTGAGATGACTGCCACAAGATTGCTTTTGGCGGTGTAATCAAAAACGGTTTCAGGTTTGCTGGCTATCTCCTTAACTGCAATAGCAACTCCGGGGGTATAGGCTAGGCAGAGATCTCTCTGAGTTTTGAGGGGCTTTGTCAGTGCAACGCCCACTTTGCCGTTATCGTGAAATGTTAATACCTCTTCGCGTGTGATTGGTTTTTCTGACATAATAATTTCCGCTTTTGATGTGTTCAGGCCTAAATCTCAAATCCCTTGTATTCCAAGGAATACCTTTAAAATAGAAGTGCATAATAATACTGGTTAAAGACCTGATTTGTACAGTGCAATTATTTAGACATGAGTTGCAACTTGTTCTGCCGAAGCTCAGAGAGCATAGGAGAAAGTATCCATATCATGTTAAGCCTGAAAAACGGAGCGTAACGTAGTAAGGCCACCCTTGTGGTGGCAGTGATCCCGCTCAGCGGGAGAGCGGCAATCCTGTCTGAAAAAATGGCCTCTTAAGTTTCTTGTTTTTTGTGACAGGAGTTGAGAGAATAGCAACTAATACACTAATAAATTGGGAATTTCTAAAAAATATTGAATCAGGGTTGAGGATATTATGGTAAGAATTTGTATTTTTTCGATGGTGCTATCTGTCTGTGGTCTTTTAGCGGATGTGCCTTTGCAGCTGGATTATATTTATCCGTCCGGGTGTCAGCGGGGTAGCAGTTGTCAGATTGAGGTTGGGGGTAACTGGGCTGGCAATACCTTGGTGTTAGGGAGCTCAGGCAGAGGGGTGGCTGCTGTTTATACAGGAGCTGTATATGCCATGGTTCCTGTGAAAAGCAGTAAGAAATTCAAAAAGAACAAGAAGGTGAAATACACTAAAAAAGCACTTCCTGGATGCTCGCTTCTTAATGTTAGTGTTGATCCTGAAAGTGAAACAGGTGTTCGGGAGATGTATATCAAATATCGATATGAGGTCAGCAATCCTCTTAAATTCGATATTTCAGATTATGAGGAAATAACCGAACCCGCCACTAACAGGCTTTCAGGCTCCTTGATTAATATACCCACTCTGCCTGTCTGTTTAAACGGGCGTATTTTCGGGGATAAACCGGACTGCTATCGCTTTGAAGCCGAGAGCGGACAAAAGATTGTGGCGTTCTTTAAATCAGAGATGATGCCGTTGGGGGGCTTTGTGCCTGAGTTTCAGATTGCAGATTCAAATGGTTTGCTGGTTACAAACGGGGTTTTCGTATTCTTTAAAGGGAGCGCCCCTGTTCTTGTATATGATGTTGCGCTATCCGGTGATTACACTTTGCAGATCAGTGACAGGTCGGGTCAGGGCGGACGTTCCTCTGTTTATCGGGTTGTGCTGGGTGAGCTGCCTTTAATAACAGATTTTTCTCCTAGATGTGTGACCAGGGGTGAAAGTGAAAATGTGAAGCTGACAGGCGTGAATCTGGAAAAAGCACGGGTTCGATTGTTTACAGGAGGTAAAGATGCCGCCATGTGTATGCAGACCATTGCCGGGAATGCCTTTGTTTTGCCGGGACTGAGCTTTGATCTGTATGATGAGAGTGTTGTCAGTGTGCAGGAGCCTAATGACAGTGCTGATAAAGCATTTAATCTGGAAATGCCTGTGGTGTTGCAGGGTGATTTTGATCCGGCTACGCCTTCAGTGGATTTTTTCAGTTTTTATGCGGCACAGGCAACGGAGCTGTATCTGGATTTAAAAGCCGGGGCAGCTAGTCCGAAAGTTACGGTTCGGGATGCAACCGGTGCTGTAGTTGCTTCAGGGAATTCTCAAAAACTTTCTGCTGTTGAGAACATGTTGAGGGAAGGGGAGATCTCTTTTGCGGTTAACTGTGTGAAGGAGGGGCGCTTTACTATTGAGGTTGCTTTTAATCCTGAAACGACAACTGAGAAGACAATCTATCAGATGCGAGTGGGTGCCCCTATCCCCGATTATGAAATATGGATGAACCCTGTTACAATGAATATTTCGCGTTATGGTAGTCGGCTGGTTGATTTATATGTGCACCGAATTCATGGGTATGATGCGCCTATATCGGTCTCCGCTGCATTTCCTCCACTGGGAATTATCAGCAATGGCGGTCATATTGCTCCCGATGAAGAGCACGGTCTGGTCACTGTCTGGACTGATGCATATCGCAATCCTAGAACTGTCTTTTATCAGGAATTATTTGCGGAGTCGCAGTTTAACGGGGAACTCCGAAAGAAAATTGTCAGGCCTTTTACCGTGCAGAGCTGCGATAATGGTTCGCAGAGAGTAAGCTTCTTTAAAAAGTCTCCGACATTCGTGGCCTACTATGCTCCCGGTATGCTTATTAATATGTATCGCAGGGGTAAGTTGGTTCTGAGCAAAGATATAGAGAGTGAGATTTCTCTGGTAGTTAAGAATACAAAAGGGAATTTGTTAGAGGATTTTGACTACACTGTGATTCAGCCGACAAAGGGTGTGATTGTTAAAAGCAGGAGAGCCTCTAAGGCAAAGGATGTTCTGCGTCTCAGTATTACGCTTGCTGCTGATAGCGATTTTAAGACAGGGGATAAAGCAGATCTGATTATTGGCTTGATAAAGAAAGAGTCTGTGGATGGAGAACTTATAACGGCTTCGCAGGCGATAGGCTTTATCTGTAAATAAGTATCTTAAAGAATAAAGAAGCTTAATCTAGCTTTGAAAGTCTAAGCATTATAGCAGGATGTAATATGATTCTTTCTCAGTGTAAGAAACTTTTTTAAACTATTTTTATCTTAAGGGTTTACAAACGTCATTTTTTTTAGTTTAATAGTTTCAAATCTAATTGGTTTAGATTTTTTTCTTGATTGTAAACCATGCGTAAGTATGGAGTGTATAAAATATGAAAAATTGCTTGTTTAAATTGGGTAGAAGAACGGTTCGAGTTTCTGCTTGTGCATTTATGGCTGTTGCTGTTTGTACAAATAAGAGCTGGGCAGCCGATGTAGTTCCTGATGTGTGGAACACGGCGCCAATGAAAGCTGGTGCGTATCTGGAATCCTTTGAAACTTTGCCTGCGTGGGCGAATCTTACAGGATCAAGTCTTTTAACTGAAACTTTTCCTACAACAGGGATATCTGGATTGCCGGTGAGAGCCAATGACTGGTTTGATACCAGTGTAAATGTGCTTGAGTTGTCAACGGATGGAACTGTGCTGACTAACGAGTTGGAGAATTCAAGCAGCGGTGCTGTTGATTTTGAAAATGAGCCTGTCTATGTTGATATGCGAGTACGTTTCAATCCCATGGATGAGGAACCAGATGCTGCTTTGTTGACAAACTGCAAGCTGGCGCTCTTTGTTAACAGTGATACTAATCTGGTTGTTGTTCGTAGTGATGGTGCCAGTACAAATACAACAGAGCTTGTTGCCGATAAGTGGTATCAGGTAACTGTGGTGATGTCTAACAACCTGTGTGATGTTAAACTTGATGATGAAAATGTATTCACAGGTTTGACCCTAAAGACTTCAGGTACAGATAATGAGTTAGATGCAGTCAGCTTCCATGGTAGTGGTTATGTTGATAATCTTTATGTGAGTCATGGTGCACCGACATATGCTGTTGTAGGTCCTACTGTTGCGTTACCTGCCGGAGTGACCACGACCTTGCCGGTTGGTGGTAACGTGCCTTCTGATGAAGAGCAAACAAAGCGTAATGTGTGGCTTTCAGGTCAGAGTGGATTAACCAGTTTGAGTTTGAACATGACTCAAGATAAACTGAATGAGGCATATCTGGTAGATGCCGATATAACTGGCGATGCTGGTCCAGTTACGATTGACTTCGGTATATCCGCCATTGATGTTGTTTCGCCAACCAGTCTTAAGATCACCGCAAAACTGTCGCTTGACAGTTCCGTAAAGACCGGGACGATCAATGGCCGCATTCAGTTGCTTGGTAAGACTACGAAGAATGCAAACTGGGCAACTCTTTCAGGAGCCATTACACCGTCTGTTGCTGATTTTGATGTTAATGGAGAAGCCGTTTATGACTTTACCATTCCCGTTGGTTACAAAATCTTTAAACCTACAATTGTTCCTTTAGGAGAATAACATGAAGAAATCAATTTCTATATTAACATTGCTTCTTGTTGGGATAAGCGCTATGGGAGTAGGACTCTCACAGCTGACGCTTTCTATCTCAACTCAGGGGCCGGATTTTTATGCTGACAATACTGCGGTACAGGTTGGTGAAAAATATCTGCTGGTTTATGTCAGTAACGGAGCTACGTTCGCTGGACTTAATTCAGATGGAACTCTTGTCGATGCTGTTGGTAACCAGATTGTAACAGACGCGGTTGCTGTTGAGGGCGCCAAGTGCGGCTTCAAAGCAATTCAGTATGATCCGGATATGTACCTTCCTGGTGGAGATTTTATTGTTGTATTGCTTGATACACGTGATGCCGATGGTGCTGTTGGCGGTCTGGTCGCTCAGATTGGCACAAGCGAAGGAGCGGATGCGGCCTCTGAAAATTCAATAACATTGAATTCAATCAGTGTGGCGGCAAAAGCTGGAGATGATCCTGCAATGGTCGCTTCGACTTTTGCATTAGCACCTGCTGGAACACAGCCACCTGTAATCACCTCTTTAAAGGGTGAGGGCGAGAGTGTTGAAATTAAGGTCGGCAATGTGCGTGCTTTAACTAATTATGAGGTGCAGAGCACAACTGATCTGAGTGCAGGTAATTGGGAAGCTGTTTCAGGCGGCACCCGCTTGCAGCTTTCTGCCGAGGGCGGGGATGAAATTCCTCGCACATTGGCAGTTCCGCAGGATGACAAAGTTCGCTTTTTCCGGGTGATTGTTCTTGGTTCTTAATTAAGGGGTATGATAATGAAGAAAATTTTAATTCTTACTTTGGCTCTTTTTGTGGTCGGTATAGCTAATGCAGCTATTCAACCGCTTGAAGGTACGAATGTGGTCGGGTTCTCAGCTGTGGTTGCGGATCTCGGTGACAACCAGATTATTACCGTTCCGTATGTTGCCTGTCTGAATAGTGATAATGCTATCTTTCTGGCGGATCTGGTTTCAACCAATGGCCTCAAGGCTGATGCCTCTGATCCGGCTTTAGCTGATCAGTTGATTGTGATGACATATAACTCAGGTCTTGATAAATTGGTATATTACTATTACTGGTTGAATAATGGGGCCGGATGGACAGCTATTGAGACAACCCTTGTAGAGGATGGCTCAACGACTGTGATAACACCTCCTGCTGCCAGTGCTTTTGAGGTTGCCCGCGGTCTCGGATTTTGGCTGAAACGTGCAAACGGAAGTACTGCTGATGTGTATGTTAAAGGCGAACTCTCAGATGCTAACCCCTCAACCGGGATTGTCGATGGTTTGAATCTGGTAGGTTACGGCTCTGCTGGTTCAATGAATCTTACAAATGTCATCTGGACAGGTGCTGATGGCGGCAACGGATTGACCACTACATCGGATAAGATTATTGTTGTTGAGGATGATGGTTCACTCTCATACTACTATTACTTTACTAATCCGGATTGGCCTGGCGCTTATATAGATCTGGACGGCATGTGGATCACTGAGGCTTACGAGGTGGCTGATGTCACTATTCCCGCCGGGCAGGGTTTCTGGTATCTGCGTCGTAATGGCGGTAACTTCAATTTTGAGCCTGACGGTAGTAATTAATAATAGGAGTTTAAAATGAAAAAAGTACTATGCTTTACGTTTTTGTTCGTTATGCTTGTAGCGGTATCCGCTAAAGCAGTTGTGATTCATTGGGCGGTAACATCCATGCCGGCTAGTACAACTTCAGCTCAGCTGGTTTATGTTTCTGAAAACCCATCTGTAGGTAATGAGGATGTTGGCAGTCTTGTCTCTGGGGCTGCGATTACACCTATTGGCATTGGTGAACAGAATGCGGTTGATTCTTCCCGAGGATCCGGTTCTTATTATGTTATGCTTTTTTATAACGATGGAGCTCAGGATTATTATGCTTATGGCTTAACGGCTTTGGCTTGGAATGATACGGATTCAATTACATCGGATATATATAGTCCGGCTACATTGGTATATGATGCCAGTTTAGGTGGGGTTTCCAATTGGATACCGGTTCCTGAACCTGGTAGTGCAGCGATGCTGGCTTTGGGTGTGGCTTTGTTGGCTATGCGTCGTAAGAAGAGAGCATAATGTGTTAATAACGATTATTAACCGATAAAATAAAGGCGGCATCGTTGATGACCGCCTTTTTTCATGCAAAAAATGGAGTGCAATTATGTTTTTGTTGATGCCGTTTCGTCCCGTAACTAATGGTCGCCTTCGAAGAGCCCGATATTGTTCTTTGGCTGTGTTTGTAATAGCATTAGCTTTGTATGCTTTGACTGCGCTTAAATATGCATTTCCCGGTCATTCGGCAGCATTAATCACATTTGCATCAGGAATTGATGTGATTGAGGTCCCTTCACGTCCATTGCTGAGATGGCTGGGGGGCACTCTCTCGTCGTTCCCGCTGGGAACTCTTCCGCTCCGTTTAAACCTGTGCAGTGCGGTTGCCGCTGCCTTAATTCTGGGATGGCTCTATAAAATTATCTGGTTTTTTGTCTTTGAGCATATGCGCGAGGAATCAGCGATAACAAAGGCATCGCGCATTTCCCGGTTCGCTTCAATTTGTGTCACTTTGTCGGTGGGCTTAAGCCTTCCTTTTCTATATGCCGCAACTCGTTTCAACGCTGGTATCTTTGATACTGCACTTATCATCGGCATGTTGCATTTGCTGTGTGTTTATGGTCGTAGCAAAAATATTCTCTGGCTTCTTCTGTTCGGTCTTATCTCCGGTGTCAGTGCCGCTGAGTCACCTCTGTTTATTGCCGCAACGCCTTTGCTGGTATATGTTGCTGTTATGACAGAGTGGAAGCAGAGCTGGTATACAATTAGCCGCTTGTTTTGGGCTGGTATTGTGTCGGCTATAGCATTTGCTTTGGCTCATTGGCTAAGTGTGCGTTCTTTTGTGATCGCAGGAGGCGAGATTCCTTCTAAATCGAACATTGTCCCTTTACTCATAGCTGTTTTGAGAGAGCAAATTGTATTTTTGAGTGGGTTGTTGCCACGGATTTCCTGGTTCTTTGTGATAGCCTTTGGTGTCGGTTATGCATTTTTCGTGATATGTACAGTAATGCGTTCAATAGATAATAGAAGGTCGTGGATGCTTTTTGTTACAAAGGTTGTCCTGAGTGTTTTGGGATTGGTTATTCTTTTTAACCTTTCGACCTCGGTCTGGGCGGTCTATACCGGTCATGGTGTTATTCCTGTGTTGGCCACTGTTCTGGCCTCTTCTGCTATTGGGTTACTGATTGCCTCCTGGCGGGCGCAGGCGTTACTGGATGATCCGCAAATAGAACGGGAGGACTCTTTTGATGATGACTATGGAGAAGAAAGGATCAGTATAGAGGGGTTTGCTCACAATTCGGCGGCTTGTAGCTGTCTCAGGGTTAGTGGTATTTATGCGGCTCCTCTTCTGGGGGTGCTTGTTATTGTCAGTGGTGTTCTCAATTTCAGATCACTGCTGCATGATAACGGCTCGTTTATGGACAATGCGGCTGAGGAAATTGTGACAGCTCTGGGCAAAAGAAAATGGATTGTATCAAATGGATTGATTGATAATCATATCTTAATCAAGGCGTATCAGAGAAAAAAAGAGGTCTGCCTGCTCTCTCCTTACCGTGCACGTGGTGTCCGTTACTGTAAGAGGTTATGTCAGATAATTGAACGCGATCCCATTTTCTCAGAGAAAGAGCGGGATTGGGCCTTGAGCCTTATGAACTATAATTTGTATATGTTTATTAATGATTTGTTTATGTCTCAAAAAAATATTACCGAAATTGCGGTCTGTATGGGGCTTCCTGATATCTGGTATGAGGCAAATCAGGTTCCTGTACCTGAAATTTTGTTTTATGGAGGTGCGGCAGAGAGTAAAGTAATTGATGTGAAGTCTCTTGTGAAGCGCAGCGATGATTTTTTTGCATCTCAGAAGAGTTTTCTTGATATGCCTGTTAAATCATTCAGTAAGCTGACACGAGGATACCGAAGGGCTCTTTTGCGTCACCAGGCCTTTGTGGCTAACAATCTGGGAGTGGCGCTGGATGAACAGAATATGCCTGAGCTTGCCTTTGCTTCTTATGAAAAAGCACTTGAATTATATCCCGATAATATCAGTGCTCTTTTAAATCAGTTCGAGTTGATCTCAAGAGGTCTTTACCCAGAGAAACGGGATCTGATTGAAAAACAGATGCATGAAAAAGTAGCCAATGCGACTGATCAATATCCTTTATGGGCCCTCAATCGGCATTTTGGATACGTCAGAAATTATGAGCTCTTTGTGAATATGGGGTGGGATTGGGCTATATCAAGTAGTCCCAGTTCGGTGATTGCCGGATTACGTCGAACGTTTGCAGTGGAAGACGATGTTGACCGTCGCAATAATTTGACGGCTGTGATAGCTACGGTTTACGAGATGCAGGGTGAGATTGTTAAAAGCCGCAGTTATTATGAGACTATGATTGCGGAAAATCCGCGTGATACACAGGCCATCTCCGGACTGGTAAGACTTTCACTTCAGGATGGGGGCGTTAATGCCGCCCGTCTGGTGTTGGAACGGGGCCAGGAAAACGGCGTTTCTTCTCTCTCCTTGCGTAAGGACTGGGCTGCTCTCTATCTGATGGTGGGAGACCTTCCGAAAGCTCGGACAATTCTGCAGGCTATGACAGATGAGCATGGGGCTAACTCAATGGCTATTGCTATGCTGGCAATGGTGATGATTGAGCAGGGGGAGTTTTCCAGTGTGGAATCTAAAATACTTCCTGAGCTGATAAAGATGGAAAAAAGCGAGGATAACTATTTTGTGCATGTTATTCAGGGGCGTATCTATCAGATGAAGGGAAAAATCTGGTACTCAAAAGCTCGCAAGCAGTTTATTCGTGCTTACGCTCTGCGGCCTGATGTGGCCGCTTTGAAGGAGCTGATTTTCAGATTGGATGTTGCCATGGAGGATCGTGCTGCTGCCGAAGCACATGCCATAGAGATCTTAAGGGCTAAACCCAACCATGCAATGGCTAATTTTTTCATGGGATCGGTTGCATTAGAAGCTGGAGAATACGGTAAAGCTGAGGGTTATCTCAAGCGTAGCGTGGAGGATGAAAACCCATCTGTCGAGGCCCTTAATAATTATGCCCAGCTTTTATGCCGTATCAAAAGAAACGATGAGGCTGTCAAGGTTGCCAGGAGAGCAACAAAACTGGCTCCTGATCGCTATGAAGTCTGGTCGACGCTGGCATATATTCTCCAGGATGTTGATCAGTTGGATGAGGCCTCAAAGGCTCTAATAACAGCATCAAAAATTAATAAATCAGATAAGAGACTATTTATTATTGATGGATTGATCTCATTTAAACGGGGGGATTTGAGTGCGGTTAAAAGAGCAGTAGAGGCTGTTGGAAAAGAGTCAGAGCATCTACCTATCACAAGTCAGCGAGATCTGGCAATTCTTAAAAAGGCACTTTCGCTTTAGTTGCTATTCTCTAAACTCCTGCAATAAAAGCAATGAAGTTATCCGCGGATGAAAAATATTTTATTGGGTTGCGGGTGGAGCCCACGTTAGGTTAAAAATTATGATTGATCTTACAGAGAAAACATTGGGTGTTAAAAGGGTTTTTGAAGGGCGTGCCCTGATAATTGATGTAGCGGATATTGAGTTGCCGAATGGAAGGCGTTCTATTCGTGAGATAGTCAGACATCGTGGTGCGGCGGTTATTATTGGTGAACGCCCTGATGGCAAGTTTGTTCTGGTTTATCAGTATCGTCGCTCAATAGAGGAGACTATTCTTGAGCTGGTTGCCGGCTGTCTTGAAGAGGGAGAACCCATAGAGGATTGCGCCCGCCGGGAGATGGAGGAAGAGAGCGGTTATCAGGTTACATTAATTGAAAAATTTGCGGAGATAGTTCCTTGCCCTGGGTACAGTGAGGAACGTCTGCATCTTTTTTATGCAAAAATATCCCAAGAACCTGGAGAGCAGAATCCAGACTTTGATGAGAACCTGGTGACAGTTGTGATGTCCGCTGATGAGATTTATGAGGCCATTGACAGCGGTCGGATGATAGATGCCAAAAGCATTGCAGCCTGGTTGCTCTGGTGTCGTAAGCGTGACGCCTAATGCAGCGAATCCGCAACCAAACTAACCGTGTGTGATCTGCGGTTTTTTTTCATTCTCATTGTTCAGTTGTGCTAAAAGCATTACTGCATTAGTTAACAACGCTTCGCGTTGCATAGAAGAAATTAATAAGCCGGTAATTGTAATACAACGAAGCAAAATAATCCTGTAAATCCCGTCAGAAAATCCTTCGCAAACATGATAGGATTTAAGTAGAGAGCTACTTAACGTCTTTGTTTAGATCGCGTGCCATTGCTATTTCAGGGCAGGTATAGGGGTTGGCGTGTTTGGTGCAATTGATACAGCCCATATAAAGTTTGTGCATTACGCTGGTCTTTGGAACTTCATGGAATCCCAGTTTTTTAAAGAACTCGGGGACAAAGGTCAGGACGATTGCTTCGCAGGGTTTAAAACGTTTTACATTTTCTATGATCATTGAAACCAGCTCTGATCCGATATTGTTATGCCTAATATCATTGCAAACCGCAACTGACTGGATCTCCACTGAGGCTTTGGACGGTTCTCCGATCTCGGGGATTATCTGCCATGCCGCACATCCCACAATTATAGAATTGGATTCGCAGATAAAAAAGCGGTCTATATTACTGATGATGTCGCCGAGCGGGCGCGGAATCAGTTGATCTTGATGTATTTGAATCAGATCGAATATAGCCATTGCGTCACTAAGATGCGCAGGTCGTATAATATAATTCTTGTTCTCTGTCATGGTTGCAAAATATCAGGTGTTACTGTTTTCATCAAGCAGAAATAGCCGCTATCGCTCTGCAACGAGTTTAATTTTGACGTTGCGTGAATCAATACGGTTAGTTATAGAGAGAGTTACGTTGTCTCCTGGGGAGTGCGGGTCAAGAACAGCCTGTAGTTCCTCAATAGTTGTGACTTTGATATTGTCTATTGCGGTTATGATGTCGCCAAAGAGAATTTTTTTGCTGGGGCTGACTTTTAGCCCTTCGAGGCCGGCTACCGCTGCCGGGGTGTTTTCAAAGACTGTATAGATTGCCACCCCTTTAATCTTGGTTCGTTTTGTCATATGATCGGGAAGCAGCTGCATGCCCAGTCCTGCTCGTGTAACACGTCCGTTTTTAATCAATTGCGGTACAATGCGTGAGATGGTGTCAGATGGCAGGGCAAATCCAATGCCGGAATAGGCTCCGCTGGGACTCAGTATTGCGGTGTTGATTCCAATGACATTTCCACAGCAGTTAAGTAGAGGTCCGCCGGAGTTGCCTGGGTTGATCGCTGCGTCGGTCTGGATTACGTTATAAATTTTGCGGTCGGTCATAGATATAATGGTACGTCCCAGGGCACTGACAATTCCCGCTGAAAGGGTGGTGTCCAGTCCAAAGGGGTTTCCGATTGCATAAACCTGGCGCCCTACCTCAAGGCCACGGGATGATAAGACATCGACTGGGTGTAGCAACTCTTCGGGGGCATTGATTTTCAGGACAGCCAGATCGTAGTCCGGTGCAATGCCGATAACCTTTGCGTCATAGCCGACTCCATCCGGGAAGGTAACTGTGATGGTATTGGCTTTATGGACAACATGGTAGTTGCTGATGATATGCCCTTTATTGTCCCAGACAAATCCGGAACCGGAGCCCTGCTCAACTTCATAAACCTGAACAGAAAAGAGACCTCTTCGCACAAGCGCATTGTTAATAACAGAGACAACCGAGGGAGAGACCATGCGGTAGATCTCAGGTGCTGAAAGATGAGGGTGCGATTTTGATATAGGGTGCAATGCACCTGTGATATCATTATCCATTACAATGGAATGTTTTTTAGCCTGCGGAGTACTGTCTGCTTTTTCTTTCAGCTGCAGGAATAGAAAAAGGACCATTGCAATCAGAGCAAGAGTTAACAGAGGTGAGCGTGTTGAATTCATATTCTTATTATATATCAACTTTGAGGATATGCAATAGTCACAATCAAAAAAATAATGTGCTTGGATTGCCAGTGTTGATAAAGTATCATTATTTTCTGTAACCCAGCTTCAGCTTGAAGCTTGAAGCTTGAAGCTTGTGGCGTGAAGCTTGTGGCGTGTAGCTTGTAGGTTGCTCTGCATTTTTGCTATCAGTTACAGACTACCAGCTACAAGCACTTAGCTGATCGCTCAATTCCTTGTTTTTAATGATAGGAGTTGAGATAATATCAAATAAAGGTAATTTTTTAATAATAAGGATCAGAATAATGAAAAAACTTTTTTTAGGGATGCTCATGCTGATATTTGTCTCAGCCTGCTGTACGAATTTTAAATCCAAATCTGAAGATTTTACTCAGTATGTGAACCCTTTTATCGGCGGTGCCGCTAATGGACATACCTTTCCTGGAGCCTGCTACCCCATGGGATTGGTGCAGCCCAGTCCTGATACAGGTAATGAGACATGGACTTACTGCTCGGGTTATATGTTTAATGATGAAAAGATCTGGGGTTTTTCGCAGACTCATCTGAATGGCACTGGATGTCCTGATCTGGGTGATATTCAGTTGCAGCCCTTTACAGGAAAGATTGAACGTGAAAACTATCACAGCCTTTATAAGAAAGAGACTCAATCTGCCAAACCGGGTTATTATGCGGTTACCCTTGATGATTTCAAGGTGGATGTTGAACTTACCGCTTCCCCGCGTGTTGCCTTTCATCGTTATACCTACAATACACCCGATCCGGCTCGGTTGCTGGTTGATCTGCAGTATGGCATTGTCAGCGGTACGGATCGCCTGAACAACCATATCCTGGAGAGCGATGTCACTGTTGAGGATAAATATACAATCAGCGGACACAATCAGGCCAACCAGTGGGTGAAACGCCACTATTATTTTATTATCAAGTTTGATAGGCCTTTTACCGCCCTAAAAGAGCTGCCAAAGGTCAAAGGAAATAAGGCACCACGTTATGTGCTGGACTTTGATTTAAAAGAGGGGGAGCAACTTCAGGTCAAGGTGGCCATGTCCACAGTCTCGGTTGACGGGGCCAAAAAGAATCTGGCTGAAGAAATTGCCGGATGGGATTTTGAAGGAGTGCATCTTGCTGCCAAGGCCGCATGGAATGATAAACTCTCTCGTGCGGTTGTGACCGGAACAAAAGAGCAGAAAGAAAATTTCTACACCTGCATGTATCATCTTTTTATTCAGCCCAATAATATCACTGATGTTGACGGAAACTACCGCGGGGCTGATGACAAGGTCCTTAATGCCCCGGGTGGCAACTACTACTCAACGCTCTCTCTCTGGGATACCTATCGAACCGCACATCCGCTCTACACTATTCTGGCTCCTGAATTGGTGGATGGTTTTGTTAATACAATGATTGCTCATCAGAAGGCGCAGGGTTATGTTCCCATCTGGACCTTATGGGGCAAAGAAAATCATTGTATGATCGGGAATCACTCGGTTCCTGTTATGGTCGATGCTTACCTCAAGGGTTTTCGAGGTTTTGATGCTGAAGCCGCATTCCAGGCAATCAAAACATCTCTTACCGAGAATCATTACAAAGGAGATTGGGATGTCTATTTAAAATATGGATACCTGCCCTTTGACATCGTTAAACGTGAGAGTGTTTCCAGAACTCTGGAGTATGTTTACGATGATTACTGTGCAATGAAGTTCGCAAAGGTTTTGGGTAAGGATGACGATGCCAAATATTTTGCAAAACGTGCAGAGTCATATAAAAATCTTTTTGACACTGAAACAAAGTTTATGCGGGGTAAGAATTCCAAGGGTGAATGGAGAACTCCGTTTGATCCGTATGAGCTGGGGCATGGCGCAAGCAAGGGTAATGACTTTACTGAGGGCAACTCCTGGCAGTACACCTGGCATGTGCAGCACGACCCTGAGGGACTCGTGAAGCTGATTGGCGGCAAAGAGGAGTTTGTGAAGAAACTGGACTCTCTTTATAAGGCTGAATCAAAGCGGGAGGGCGAAGGCTTTGTGCTGGATGTTACCGGTCTGATAGGCCAGTATGCTCATGGTAATGAGCCGAGCCATCACGTGGCTTACTTCTATAATTACGCCGGCGCGCCCTGGAGAACCCAGGAGGTTGTCAGAGAGGTTTTTGATACCCAGTATAAAAACTGCCCCGATGGACTTTGTGGTAACGATGACTGCGGTCAGATGTCGGCCTGGTTTATCTTTTCGTCAATGGGCTTCTACCCTTTCAATCCATGTGATGACGGCTATGTGTTCGGCGCTCCACAGATGGAAAAAATTGAGTTGAATCTTACGAATGGTAAAAAATTTGTTGTTGAGGCTAAGAATCTTTCCCGAAAGAATATGTATGTCCACAGCGTGACCCTTAATGGAAAATCCGTCCTGGGTTTTAAAATATCGCATGATGACATCATGAAGGGCGGTAAGCTGGTCTTCCGTATGGGCGCACAGCCGTTGAGTAAGTAATCCTATAATCGGTATTTAAAATGCAGTTCGAATGGCGATGCCAATAGCGAATAATGAATTTATGCCACGCATCAGTCTCCGCTCTAACGAGCTACGCCCTGACAGGGAAGGCGCGGAGAGCGCAGAGCGAATATCTTAATGGAGTGTGTGGCGAAAGTTTCTGTTTAATCTGGAGGGACGGTGGCCCACCGTCCGCAGTCCCTGGGACCCTCCATGGGTGAGGCGGATTTTCTGGTTTTAATCTGGAGGGACGGTGGTCTCACCGTCCGCAGTCCCAGGGCCTGGGACCCTCCATGGGTGTGGCGGATTTTCTGGTTTTAATCTGGAGGGACGGTGGCCTCACCGTCCGCGGTCCCAGGGCCTGGGACCTGCATTAGCTGCATTACTCCTTATGGATGTCAGTGCGGGAGCTACCACTTCGTTTATAAGGTGGGGGGCTGATCACGACCTGTCCATCATCTTTAGGTGGTTGGGTTGATTTTCCACCAAATGAGAAGTTGTTAAACATTTCTGCAAATGGATTATCGGGAGCACCTCCCTGTTCTTCCATCTGAACAATGCGGTATTCTCTCTCGGCCGCTCTGTAGATGTAGAAGGCTAGCAGTAATCTGATGAAAAGGTATCCGCCGGAGTTTCCTGTAAACATTGAGAAAAGGGTCCATAAACCAAAAACAATGGCTAGAAATCGTCCCACACGAGATGCAATCCAGGTTGCTTTCAGCTTTGTCATGAAAAACTGCTGCAGAAACGAACGTAATATCCTGCCTCCATCCATAGGAAAGGCCGGGGCCAGATTAAATACACCCAGTACCAGGTTGATGTAACCGAAGATCATAAAGACAACAACTACCTGTTTTGGAAGACCCGGAATGAGTGGAATGATCTGAAGACCGATCAATGCTAGCAGCAGGCTGACGGCCGGTCCGGCCAGCGCCATGAGGAATTCCTGCCACGCTTTGCGCGGCATTGTAACCATTGTTGCGCATCCTCCAAGCAACATTAAGGTGATATCGCGTACTTTGCATCCAAATGCCATGGCAACCACGCTGTGCCCCAGTTCATGCAGGGCAATAGAGAGCAGCAAACCGATAGCGGCAAGAATTCCAATAATGGGATCTCCCAGAGTTACGGCGAGATAAATGGCCAGTATGATCACTGATATATCCAGTTTGATGGGGATGCCGAATATTTTGCAAAGGTTATACGTTTTTTTAATCATAATATTTTCCTAAAGCGTAGTTATGAGCATGGTAGCAGGGACTGTCGTTTCAATGGTGTAGCTTTTTGCCGCTGCTGGTATCAGTGCGCTGGAACCCTTTGCGAGTTCAACGCTGCGTCCGTTACTTGTGATTATGGCAGATCCGCTGACTACAAATATCGAGGTGAAGGTTGAACCGTCCTGTTTTATTTCAACGGTCCCATTCAGATTAAATTTTTGTATTGTGAAAAATTCACAGCTGACCACCTTTGACCAGCTTGCTCCGGTTGTCTCTCTTTTTTGTTCAGAGGGGAGCATAGTCGGGGGCTTGAGAGACCAGTCAATAGTGGCAAGGCTCTCCTCAACGTGCAATTGGCGGGGTTTGCCCTCTGGATCGGTGCGGTTCCAGTCAAACATCCGATAGGTGGTGTTTGAGTTCTGTTGTACTTCATAGACCAGGCATCCGTCTCCGATGGCGTGCACCAGTCCTCCGGGAATAAAGAGTGCTTCATCCGGTTTGACTTTCAGTTTCGCCAGCTGTTTGGCCACAGTGCCATTTTTGATGGCTTCTGCCACACTCTGACTGGTGGCAGTTGCAACCATACCGGCGTAGAGAGATGCTCCCTCTTCGCAACCCAGTACATACCACATCTCAGTTTTAGGCTCTCCGCCAGTGAGTGATGCATTACCGTTATTGGGGTGTACCTGAACGCTGAGTTTGCAGCGGGCATCTATGATTTTGAATAATAAGGGGAAACGGTCGTATTGCGGCGCGAGGGTGCCAATTAGATCAGTTCCAAAACGTTTCACCAGCTCATCCAGCGTTGATCTTTTGAAAGATCCTTCGGCAACAATGCTCATTCCATCCGGGTGGGCGGATATTTCCCATGACTCTGCACAGATATCCGGAGTATTTGCTCTCTTAAAGTGTTTTGCGATTCGGCTGCCGCCCCACAGGTATTTCTTATAGACTGGGGCGAAGATTAATGGTTCTTTAATAAAATTCATCAGATCATTATATCAAATAACCCTATCCGTTTAAATGGGCAAAATCTCTGCTTTTATGGTTATTCCTGATTTTGTTTGGGTAACTGCTGGAGGGATGGCGGCCCGCCGTCTGGCGTCCTTTGGATGCCTACCGAATTTATATTAAGATTGGGCTTGCCAATTCGGGTCCAGTTATGAAAAAATTATAGCTAATGAAAACCACTATAAAGTTTTTTGATCTGCGACTTACCGCGCTATGGCTGTTATCCGGCTATGGGATGGTTGATGTATAGGCTTTTGTAAGGCCAAGTCGAATCAAAACTCCCGTGACCAATTTCAAGTGTCAGCGGGAGTTTTTGTTTTAAGCGGCATCGAATACAGGTTACGGGCAACCGTTAAGGAGAGAAATAAAATGAGTAAAGATAAAAATATGAGGCGCATATATGTGTTTGATACCACATTGCGTGATGGCGAACAATCTCCAGGATGCACAATGAATCTGCAGGATAAGCTGCTGGTTGCCGAACACCTTGAAGCTCTTAAGGTTGATATTATTGAGGCCGGTTTTGCAATTGCATCCAAAGGTGACCATCAATCTGTTAAGGCTATCGCAGGCGTTGTTAAGAATGCCTCAGTGGCCAGTTTGTGTCGTGCACTGCCCCGAGATATTGATTGTGCCTGGGATGCAGTTAAAGGAGCCGTGCGCCCGCGCATCCATACATTTATTGCAACATCTCCGATTCATATGGAGTATAAGCTCAAGATGCAGCCGGATGAGGTTTATCAGCGGGCTGTTGATATGGTCAGGTATGCCCGTAATCTTTGTGAGGATGTGGAGTTCTCTCTGGAAGACTGTTCCCGCAGTGAGCGCCCCTTTATCTATCGTGTGGTAGAGGGTGTCATTGCTGCCGGTGCCACAACGGTAAATATTCCTGATACAGTTGGCTATGCCGTACCTGAGGAGTATGGCCAGTTGATAAAGGATATTCGCTCTAACGTGCCTAATATTGATCAGGCAAGGATTGCGGTGCATTGTCATAATGACTTGGGCTTGGCTTCTGCCAATTCGCTTGCTGCTGTTATGGCGGGTGCTGAACAGGTGGAGTGCACGGTTAACGGAATTGGGGAACGTGCTGGCAATACAGCCCTTGAAGAGGTCGTCATGGCTATGGAGACCCGTAAGGAATACTACCAGGCATATACTAATATCGATACAACTAAGATTTATCCGGCCAGTCGCTGTGTTACTAATGTTACTGGCAGTCGGGTACAGGCCAATAAGGCCATTGTGGGTGAGAATGCCTTTGCACATGAATCCGGTATTCATCAGCATGGTATGTTGGCCAACCCCTTGACCTATGAGATTATGACGCCTAAATCGATTGGTTTGCCGACTAATAAGATGGTGCTCGGAAAACACTCCGGCAAACATGCCTTTGAGAGTCGTTTGGTGGAGCTAGGCTTCAGCTTTGACAGCGCTCATATTAAGGATCTTTTCTCCAAGTTTAAGGATTTGGCTGATCGTAAGAAGTATGTTGGCGATGCCGATATTGAGGCTTTGGCTTATGATGTGCAGACTATGGTTGTTACAGGTTTTAAACTTGACCGTTTTAACACTACGGCCAGTAATGCTATTACACCGGTCAGTACAGTGCGCCTTGTTGTAGATGGTACTCCCATTGAGCAGGTGGCCATTGGTGATGGTCCGATCAGCGCCTCTTTTGCTGCGATTAATCAGATTCTGGGGATTGATGTCAGGCTCGATACGTTTGAGCTCTCTGCAATTACCGGGGGAAGTGATGCCCAGTGTGAGGCCACTGTGCGTGTACGTGCCGGTGAATGCAATTATCACGGACGCGGTGTTTCCACCGATGTGATTGAGGCCAGTATTCTTGCTTATCTGCAGGCTGTGAATGTGCTTACGAGTGAGGAACGTCGTAAAAGCAACTGAAGCGGGCTCTGCCCGCGCGCGTAGCGTGTAGCTTGTAGCGTGGAGTTTGCTATGCATTTTTGCTGCCAGCTACGCGCTACAGTCTACAGTCTACAGTTTACAGTTTACAGTTTACAGTCTACAGTTGACAGTTGACAGTTGACAGGCTACGCGCTACCAGCTACCGGCTATTCGCCACCAGCTACAAGCTGTCTTTTTTTGTGACAGGAGTTGAGTGAATAGCATCATACTCTTACTCTTCCTCAAACGGTTTGTCGGTTGGAAGCAATTTGGTGATTTTGGTCATAGTGAAGTTGCGCCAGAGAGCTTTTGTCTCATAGGTGGCCAGTCCCAGCGGGGCGGTCTCTTCGATATCACCAAAACGCAAGCTCAGCCGTTTATAGTCGTCGAACTCCATCCGAGCTGTATATAGATCTTTGTTGAGTGAGATCTGAATTACGCCGGGAGTTACCCTGACTTTTAACTTGTACCAGCGGTTGTTATCCAGGGTGAGTCCCTCTGCCCACATGTTGTTGGCGGCATCCATCCCGTCGAATGAGGAGATTCCGCAGAGTCCGCCGCCCCATCCTCCGATAATCACAGTGCAGAAACTTTTTTCAACAGGTATCGTAAGTGCTATAAAAAAGTCGCAGCCCTCTTTCCGCATACCCTCCAGTGAGAGTTCGTAGTTCATGGTTGGAAAATCGTTTGTATAGGCAATGCCGCTTATGGATTTGCCGACTCCGCATTCGATAGTGCCATCCTTGAGTGCTTTGATCTCTCCGTTATCTATAATGTGGGCTCTCTTCCAGCCAGTCAGATCTTTTCCATTAAACAGAGCTGTCTGTGCGTGGAGTGAAAACGACAACATGGCTGCCAATATGGTTAAAATTGCTTTCATGGATGTTCCTTTTTTTATTTCTGTCGTTGATAAATCACCCTTCACCCTTCACTCTTCACTCTTCTGTCCAGAATGTCCTGTAGGATCAATGGGATTGCATTTTTAAAGGGGGTGTATTTTTCAATACCTTTGCTGGTCAGACAGGATGTGTTAAGTTTGCTGTTCTGAGGGCGCGGTGCACCCGCCGGCGGATTATTGTCGGGAATAATCCGGCTTTCGTCAAAGTTAAGGTATTGTGCAAAAATCTTGGCCATATCATACTTTGTCATGGCTTCATTGCCGCTCCAGTGGAATATTCCGTTGAAGGAGGGATCTTTTTCTTTTAAGAGCAGCATCTGCTGGATGATATCAGCAACGTCATCTGTCAGGGTCGGGTGTCGTATTGCCCAGTTTTCGGCTTTGATCTTTTCGCCGTCACTGGCGTTAATGATGTTTTTGACAATTCCTAATGCCGCTGACTCTTCAATATATTCAACATCTCCATAAAGAATGGGAACTCTCAGGATTGCATATTCCAGAGTTGCTGAGACCACTGCAAATTCGCCTGCCAGTTTGCTTTTTCCATAACTGTTGAGCGGTTTGGTGGAAGACTCAGGGGTGTAGGGCGGTGCTGTCCCATCGAAAACATAGTCGGTGGAAATATAGACCATGAAGGCATTGTTGGCTGCCGCCCACTCTGCAATCTTGGCGGTTGTCCCCACATTCAAGCGCTCGGTTCCCTCTGGATCTTTCTGGCTGACATCAGGACGCCGCTCTGCGGCAGAGTGAACGATTATATCAGGATTAATGCCGTCTAGAAAATTCGACAGGTTATCCAAATCTGCCAGATCCACTTTTGTTAGATTCTCTGTGGCGCGGCTGTAGGCTGTTCCGGTGACATTCCATTCCGGAATTTCTTTTAATGATTTGAGGATAGGGCGTCCCAGTAAGCCGGAGGCTCCTGTAACAAGTATATTTTTAGCTGTCATTATTCTCCGTTTTAAATAATTCGGGTTAGCAGTAGGTTCGCCAGTGCTCTCAGAGCCTGTGTGTCGCCCGGCATTTCGGTAAGGGCCTCTGTTGCCCGTCGGGTGTGGTCAGTTGCCCAGATGCGGGCATCATCAATCGACATTATATCCAGGCAGGAGAGCTCCGGTTTTTCATCGGCCTCGGCCTGCTCCGCATCCAGAATGTCATCGATAATCTGAAAGGCAAAGCCCAGATGTCCTGCATAGGTTGATAGTTGATCCAGACTTTCGCTAGATGCCCCGGCTACAATGGCACCGATTCTCATTGCAGCGCGGAAGAGGTCTGCTGTTTTATGCTCGAAAACGTAATGCACTACCTCTGGAGTTGGGTTGCTGGCAAAACAGATATCCTCAACCTGACCTCCGATTACTCCTGCGGCTCCCGAGGCTGTGCAAAGTTCGGTTACGAGCTTGGCCATGGTGCTGCTGTTTTTAACAGGGCTTTTTGCCAGGATTTCAAAAGAAAGAGTCAATAGGGCATCGCCCGACAACACGCCTATCGCTTCACCGTATTTGGCATGCACCGTTGGCTTTCCGCGTCGTAGCAGATCGTTGTCCATGCAGGGCAGGTCATCATGGACCAGCGTATAGGTATGCAGAAGTTCAACGGCACAGGCTGGGATGATGGCATCAGACCTTTTGCCTCCGGCCGCTGTAGCCGCAGTTAAACAGAGGATGGGACGTAAGCGCTTGCCACCGGATTTAACAGCATGTGTCATAGCTTCAGCCAGGATTTCAGGACAGCTTTCCGCAAGCGGCAGACATTTGAAAAGTTCTTTTTCAACCTCAGCCTTGCTTTCTTTAAGGTATAAATCAATATCAAACATAAGGTCTTTACTTTGCCTTAATTGCCGCATTTTTGCAATCATGTTTTTTCTTCTGGAGGGACGGTGGTTCACCGTCCGTGCGGTCCCAGGGCCTGGGACCCTCCATGGGGATGCGGATTGATTTTAGGGTGATCTGGAGGGACGGTGGTTTCACCGTCCGCTAAAAAATCAAATTAACATTGATAGACAGGATGGGCAGGATGGAGATATTTAAAACATCCCTTTATCCTGTATATTCTGTTTATCCATGTTTGATTCTTTTACAGAAGACGTGTCGCAACTCGATACCGATACCGATACCGATAGCGAATTAAGGAATATATGCCTCGCACCAGTCTCCGCTTTATCGAGCTACGCCCTGACAGGGAAGGCGCAGAGAGCGTAGAGAAATAAAAAGCCCTCCTGGTAAACCAGGAGGGCTTGCATGAAGGTTTATATATTATATTATGTTTTGTGTTGTTTGGTGAGGTATGAAGCTGACGCTTCATCCACATAGAAAGTGATATTCGGGTGGTTTTGTAATGCGGAGGCGGGATTCATTACATCCGGGCTCTCCTCAATCGCTCCTTTCAGAGCCTTAGCTTTACCTGTTCCAAAGCTTAGCAAAATACAGGCGCGTGCGTCAAGAATAGTTCCGACGCCCATGGATATGGCGCGTTTCGGTACATCAGCGGCCGACTCGAAGAAACGGGCATTATCACTGATAGTCTGTTCAGTAAGGTCAATCACACTGGTACGTGAATCAAAGGGGGCAGGGGGCTCATTAAAACCAATGTGTCCGTTGCTGCCTATGCCCAGAACCTGAATATCAATTCCTCCTGCGGCCTTGATACGCTCCTCGTACTCTGCGCACTGTGCCTCTAGATCCTGTGCCATTCCATCGGGAACAAATGTGTTATTAATGTCAATGTTGAGATGGGAGAAGAGGTTTTTATTCATAAAAGCGCGATAGGATTGTTCCTGATCAATAGGAAGTCCTACATATTCATCCAGGTTGAATGTTGTGACCCCGCTGTAATCCAATCCGTTTTTACAGGCCTTGACCATCTTTGCATAAAGCGGGAGCGGAGTGCTTCCAGTTGCCAGCCCCAGAACAGCTTTGGGGTTGTTGCGGACATAGCTGTTGATATACTCTCCGGCTGCAACGGCAGCCTCCTGATTTGATTTATAAATTTGAATGTTCATAATTCCTCTGCATTTCTGAATTGTTATCTTTTTATCTCTCTTTGCTCATCAAAACTACTCGTTTGATCTGAAAAAGTCAAGTTGATGCGGCCTTTATCTTTTTAGACTCGACGGAATCGTTGGGTTTTAGCATACTATTGAGTAATTGACTTTATAAAAAAGGAACTGTTTTATTATGGATAAATCGAAATCATTTTTTGTTGCCGGTGTGATGACCGGTATTCTTGTAGCCTGTATTCTTGGATCGTTTATAATTAAGCCCAGGGAGAGCAATGGCGCGGGAGGCGATAAAATTGTTTTAAAACTGGGCCATGGACTTGATGAGAAGCATCCTGTTCATCAAGGTATGCTCTTTATGAAGGAGCGCCTTGAGGAGCTTACAAACGGTAAAGCCACGATAGATATCTACTCCGGCGGTGTGCTGGGGGGGGAGGTTGACTGTCTGGAGCAGGTTCAGAAGGGCGAGCTGGCAATGACCAAGGTCTCAACAGCTGCTATCGAGGCCTTTATTCCCGAAATGAAGGTTTTTTCCGTTCCATACACTTTCCGTGATGCAGATCATTTCTGGAATACAATGCACAGTGCGGTAGGACGTAAAATTCTGGAGCTCGGTGAACCGCTTAATTTCAAGGGACTCTGCTATTATGACTCCGGTGACCGTAACTTCTATTCAACTAAAAAACCGATCCGTACTGTGGAAGATGTTAAAAATATGAAGGTGCGTGTGATGAACAGCCGTACGGCCATGGATATGATCAAGGCTATGGGCGGCAGCCCTTGTCCCATCACCTGGGGCGAACTCTATACCGCACTCGCGCAGGGAACTGTGGATGCGGCCGAAAATAATCCGCCATCTTTCATTACCAGCCGCCATGATGAGGTCTGTAAGTACTTCACTTTAGATGGGCATCAACGCATTCCTGATATGCTGATTGTGAGTACCAAGGTTTGGGATAACCTGCCCGAGGATGTCTGCAAGGCCCTGCAGACTGCTGCGGATGAATCCGAAATCTTTCAGCGCAAACTTTGGAAAAAGAAGACTGATGAGTGCTTGAAGACTGCCGTGAAGAATGGTGTTGAGCTCATAAAACCTGATATTGAGAGTTTCCGTAAGGCCTGTGCTCCTATTTTGGAGCAGGATGATTATGCTGATGTGCGTGATCTTTTTGCTGAGATTCAGGAGGTCAAGTAATGGAAATTTTGAAGTCAGCCAGATACGGCATTGTCAAAATGTTGGAAATTCTGATAATTTTTCTTGTGGCAGTTTTGACTTTGGTTGTTTTGTGGGGTGTATTTACACGCTATATGACAAAGCTGATTCCTGTTATCGGAGGTCAGGCGGAGTATACAGAGGAATTGGCCCGTCTACTTCTTATCTGGGTTTCCTGCTTTGGTGCTGCACTGGCCTTTGAACGTAAAGCCCATCTCGGGGTGGATTTCTTTGTCGGCAAGCTGCATCCTGAAGCAGCCAGAATCGTTGCGGTCATTGTTCAACTGCTGGTTATGGCATTGGCGTTGATTGTCTTTGTGATTGGTGGCTGGGATCTGGCCAGCGGTCAGATGACCCAGCAACTGGCGACAATGAGTTTTATGACCCGAGGCATGGTTTATATGGCGCTTCCAGTTAGTGGTCTTTTCATTATTCTTTTTTCCGTTGAAAATATGTTGGATTTAATAAAGGCTCCAGCTGGCGTGATAAACGTTGAACCAGAGGACGAGGGTTAATCTTATGGGTAGTATTGTACTGATTCTTGTTGTTTCGTTTACAGCGTTGCTGATTATGAATGCTCCGATAGCAATTGCTATTGCCGGTTCTTCTCTGTTAGCAATTTTAGCAAATGGCGGTGATGCCGGTTATACTGTTGCTCAGCGTATGGCCAATGGTATTGATAGTTTTCCGCTGCTGGCTATTCCGTTTTTCATCTTTTCCGGATATCTGATGGGACGTGGTGGACTGGCCCGTCGTCTGATCGACTTTGCTGCATTGATGGTTGGGAAGCTTCCCGGTGGTCTCGGTTATGTTAATACCTTTACCTGTATGCTCTTCGGCTCAATCTCCGGGTCAGCGGCCGCCGCGGTATCATCCGTTGGTGGATTTATGATTCCTGAAATGAATCGTAAGGGGTATGACCGCGACTTTAATGTGGCGGTAACAGCTACTGCGGCTACAACCGGTCTGCTGATTCCTCCCTCCAATTGCATGATCGTATACTCTGTGGCCGCTGGTTCGGTTTCGATTGCCGCTATGTTTATGGCTGGTATTCTGCCTGGTATCCTTGTCGGATTGGCTATTATGATTGTTGCGGGTATTATTGCCGTAAAGAATGGATATGGCAAAGTTGAGGTTGAGGGTGATCTGGTTGCTGTTGCGGTGCCTCGTAAGAAGGTTGTCGAAGCGGTTATTGTCGTATTATTCATGATTGTGTCGATTGTGCTCTCTATACGCGGGACTCTTGATTTGAGTTTGAAAATATATGGCCTTCATCTTTCCAATAGCTTTTTATTGTTTGCTGCTTTTTCAGCATATTGCTGTTATTTCTTTAAGACATTCAAGCGTGCCTATCCTACGTTGCTACTCATCGTTGTTGTAATAGGGGGAATACTTAATGGAATATTCACGGCTACCGAGGCGGCGGCTGTGGCCGTGTCATATGCATTTCTGCTCTCTGTTATTATCTATCGTGAAATTCCATGGAAGGATCTGCCTGATATCTGTTTACAGACCGGCTTGACCACTGCTATCGTCATGCTCCTGATTGGTGCCTCCAGCTCCATGTCGTGGATCATGACAATGGCTAATATTCCGCAGACCGTCTCCAGTGCGTTGCTGGGGATCTCTGAAAATCCCTATATTGTTCTGCTGACGATTAATGCCATGCTGTTGATTGTGGGTACCTTTATGGATATGACACCGGCGCTGTTGATCTTTACTCCGATTCTGCTACCGGTTGCCAATAAGTTGGGGATTTCGGATGTTCATTTCGGCATTATCATGATTGCCAACCTCTGTATCGGTCTTTGCACCCCGCCTGTGGGTACCTGCCTCTTTATCGGCTGTGGTGTCGGCAAAACCACCATTGCTAATGTCACCAAGCAGGCACTGCCCTTCTTTGGTGCCATGATTGTGGCGCTGATGCTTATCACTTATGTTCCCTGGTTCTCAACTGTCATTCCACGACTCTGCGGTTTGATGAAGTAGAAGCGTGAATTTAGGGGTTAGAGTGAAGAGTGAACTTTGCTATTTAACTTTTACGATTGAATTTTAAGGTCGGTCTGCATTATTTGCAGACCGACCTTTTTTCATAAAAGAAAGTACCTCGAAATGTTGCCTTCGATAGTTGAGAATGTAGTGCGATACCGATAGCGATACCGATAGCGAATAAGGATTATACCTCGCATCAGTCTCCTCTCTATCGAGCTACGCCCTGACAGGGAAGGCGCGGAGAGCGCAGAAAGGGGCCCGCAATGGATGGTGTAATGAAAGTTTCTGTTTGATTCTTTTGCACAGAAGGCCGCACCGTCCGCGGTCCCAGAGCCTGGGACCCTCCACGGGTACGGCTTTACTGAATAATAATTATTGTTCCATCAGTCTTTAATCTCACGATAACGCTCCATTCGCTGTTGATTTCACTCTCGCTGATAGCAAAGAGAGATGCGTCTGCTGTATTCCCTTTTGCTGTGATTAATCCAGCGTTGATTGCCGTGTAAACCTCGTCAACGGTATCAATGGCTCCGCCATCAATGCCACGTGTTAAAACAAGCGTGCCGCAACCGTATGTTTCAAAGTTGAAGTTGCCGCTGACGGTAAGACCCTCTTCAAGTGTGAGGGTTCCGGTGTGCAGAGCATATGTGGCATTGGCTTCGATATCCAGTGCTGTGTATGTTGAGCTGCCATCGGCCATTCGCAGAGTTCCGTCGCTGACAGTTACCGCACCCAATGCGTTATTGCCGCTGAGCGCCAGTGTGCCCAATCCTATTTTAGTTAGCTCCTGATCACCTGTCATTGCACCGGAGATGGTCAGTGTGTCCGTTTCCTGCACAACATCAATGCTGAGCGCATCGGTCAGCGTCAGCGCTGTCGCGATGGAATGACTGCCCTGTATCACCGTTATCAGTGAGGTTGCTGCGGCATCGCCTGCCAGCGTCAGAGCACTGGAGCCGGCAAGTGTGTACGCTGCCGCATTATTAAAGGCCACTCCGCGCACTGTACGCGGTGTGTTAAGAGTAACGGTTCCTGCGGCTGTCAGGTTTGCTCCGAAATATGCGCCATAAATGCTGCTGTTAGGTTCCGTGATACTCCATGTGTTTGCATCACTCCATGAACCCCCATTTGTTGAATCCCACTCGTTTAATGCATAGTTGCTGAGACGTACGCGTTTGTTGACTGTGTCAATGGAGATATCAAATCGCGAATAGCCATCCAGTGCCCAGATCTGCCCGTCTGTCACATTGGAAAAATCACCTGATAGAGCTGAACCGGAATCGCTGGATGTCAAAATATCGAAAGTATTACCTGCATCGGGGGTGAACCCGTTTATAAGAGATATGCGTAATGTTCCATCTAAAGCCACGTATCCGTAATTGCTATCGATGAAATCATAGTAGCCTGAGCTGTTGGTAAAAGAGTAAGCCTGGGAGACCCCGCCGATATCAACGGCAATAACAGAATTCGGAGAGCTTGTATAGTTTCCGGTAATCCAAGCAGCAATTCTAATTTTGACTTTTTTTGTTTTGTTATTGTATAGAGTATGATTTATGCTCTATACTATTGACATGAATAAAAAGAAAGCAAAGCTTACTAAGAAGCGCGACGCGTTGCTC
>JAQIBS010000107.1 GCA_027858965.1 Kiritimatiellia bacterium | reverse complement strand
AGAGTCACAGAGAACACGGAGAGAAAACCACTAAAGATATTACTCTGTGAACTCTGTGCCTCTGTGAGAGATAAAAAACGTACAGAAAAAACACGAAAATGAATGATAGTAGTACGGAGATACCGAGAAAACAGCATGGTTTCGTGTTTTTAGTGGTTTTCGTAGTTTATTCCTCCATACCTCCGTAGTTTAAAATAATTGCGACTACAGCACCGCCTCAACGGCTTCCACATATGCGTAGAGCCAAACGGCAATATCTTCAGAGGCCTCAGGGGCAAGTCCCTGAACAGCGGAAATATAATCCTCATCCGGCAACTCATTGACAACCGCCTGCACCTTTTCAGGCACAAGAATCTCATCAGCCGATTTAATCAGCGTTTCCAGATTTTCCCTGCCGCTTGTCCAACACTTTAAAAATTCCCGGTGTTCATCCCTGAACGGATTATCTCCCGGCAGCGCGAGTGAAACTTCGATATTCTGCACCAGTCCATCCAGCCGTTTAATCCGTTCCTGAAACATCTCCTGCAAACGTTGCCGCGCACCGCTGTAGCATTTTCTCTGACAGGAATCTTCATGCATAAAACGGCTGCGCACCACCCGATACCACTGATCCAGCGCCACCAGATTACCGATATAACGCAGGTTGCTTCTGACGATACGCGCAATTCCTTTGTAGCGTGCAGCGTCAAAGGGCAAGACAAGGTTCATGTTGACGCTCTTTTTCATCACAATCTGCCCCGACTTGGTGTGATCACCACGCCAGATCTGCCCAGCCGGAATAACCGTTCCAAAGGGAATAGAGGCAGGACCGACCATACCACCCTGTCCTCCCAGAAAGATTGCCGGTTGATTGAGCAGCACCCCGCGCGGAATATCACCAATCAGTGAAGGGGTTGCTTTATCCTGATGAGGTGTGAAATTAAAGTGAATATAGGAGGAACCTATCTCCGAGTGGTCTTTACGGCTGGTACCTCCGGCCATCAGACAATCACAGAAATTAATCAGACTGCCCGCTGTAGCCCAGGGAAGAAAGAGAGTCTGTTTAACGCCAACACTATGCGCAATTGATGAGCCCTCTTCAAAAAGACAACCGGGACGCACATGAGCCCCGCTACCCGCTTTAAAACCATCCAGAAAGGTCGATTTTTCAAAAAAACCTCCCGCCAGATGAACGCCATTGCCCAGCTGACAGTTATTGAGTGTAACCGGTGCCTCGGCGCCAATCACACAACTCCCGCCTATTGAAAGCTGATCACCGCTCAGACGACAACCAGGGTGAATAACAGAGCCGGTAGCGATATAGTCGCTATTTACATCCTCAGATATAAAAATGGTATCCGGCCCAATAAGGGTAACCCCTTTTTCCATAAGCCTCTTCTTTGCTGACATTGTTCAACTCCTGTTTTACTCGCCCCCATTAAAAAGATTGTTTGTTTAGGCTCATAATTCATCCTTCTCTTCTCACCCCAACCCCTCTTTAACCGCATTGGAAAGTTTTTCAATCCAGGTGTCGACCAACTGCAGATCGTTGGCTTCAACCAGCAGTCGAATCTTAGGTTCTGTTCCTGAGTAACGAACAATCACACGACCGCGTCCCTTAAGTTCGACTTCGCAGTTATGAATAGCATCATGCAAAATCGGAACTTCCTCAACCGGCTTTTTCACCTTCACCTTAAGGCTGACCAGCTTCTGGGGATATTCCTTCATACAATTAACCAATTGAGAGAGAGTCTTGCCCTCCTTCTTCATCATACGTAACACCTGAAGAGCGCTGATAATTCCATCGCCCGTAGTGGCATAGTCATGAAAAATAAGGTGACCGGAATTTTCACCGCCGAGAGCGTACCCGTTTTTACGCATGGAATCAATCACATAGCGGTCTCCTACATCAGTTACCTCCACATTAATGTCATTCTCCTTCATAGCATCGTGCAGCCCGAGATTACTCATGCTGGTAACAACAACTGTATTATTGGTCAGCTTATTCTGCTTTTTAAAGTTAATCGCACAGGCAGCCAGAATTTGATCGCCATTCACCACAGAACCATTTTCATCAGAAAAAATCACACGGTCGGCATCACCATCCAGCGCAATTCCAATGTCGGCCTTGGTATCCTTGACCAGCTGAGCAACAACTTCCGGGTGCATAGCACCGCAATTGGTATTGATATTGATGCCATCCGGAGATATGCCGGTTTTAATAACCGATGCACCCAGCTCACGGAATATCCAGGGGCCCAAGTCATAGGCAGCCCCATTGGCACAATCGAGAACAACCTTAAAATCACTCAGTTTCTCATTATTGATGGTACTCTTTGCAAATTCAATATAGCGCCCCCGTGCATCATCCAGACGATAGGCCCGTCCCAGCTGATCACTGCGGATATGATCGGTCCTGATTTCGCCATCAAGGATCAACTCCGTCAACGCATCCTCTTCGGCATCCTCCAACTTATATCCATCAGGGTTAAAAAGCTTGATTCCATTGTCGTCAAAGGGATTATGAGAGGCGGTCAGCATAATACCGACATCCGCAGCCAGCGATTTTGTGAGATGGGCAACGGCCGGAGTTGGAACAGGTCCCACAAGAAAGACATCCACGCCAGCTGATACCAGGCCACTTGTAATTGCGGTTTCGAGCATATAACCGGAGAGGCGCGTATCCTTGCCTATCACAGCACGGGCACTACCATAGCCACGCGCATTCAATTGCGCACCGAGCGCCTTTCCCAGCTTAAGGGCCAACTCCGCATTAACCGGGTATACATTAGCTTGTCCGCGAATTCCATCAGTTCCAAAAAGTTTCTTCATTAACACCCTTTACTCCGGTTAGTTCATCCGGTTTTGCGGCCTCCGGTCTTTTTTTATCGAGGGCCTTTATAAAAAAAATCTCTTTTGGTCTTGATTACAAAGCCAAACAGGAGCATATTATAAACGTTTTTTCAAACATGCACCGATACCTAATTGTATCAAAATTTTAATTTATTCTAACATGTTGTTTGATTACTGCAAATAGGCATTTATTTAATATTTGATTAAAGTCAGTCAGGCAAAAGGAAAGTATATGATGCCACATAAAAAATATGACAAAGTTCTGGTTATTAATTCCGGCAGTTCATCACTGAAATTCATGATTTTCAGCATGATTAACGAGACAATGCTGGCCAAAGGAATGGTCGAGCGTATCGGCGATGAAGCCAATCTGGTTTATTCACGCAACGGAGAGAAAAAAACAGAGCAGCTGGTAACAGCCGAAAATCACGGAAAAGCCCTGGTAGTTGTCTGTAAGATGCTAATTGATAAAGAGCGCGGCGTTCTCAAAAGTCTCAAAGATGTTCAGGCCATCGGACACAGGGTTGTCCATGGAGGCGAATCATTTAAAAGCTCTGTACTTGTTACAGAGGATGTCAAAACCAGTATTAAAGCGTGTAACGATCTGGCTCCCCTGCACAACCCCGCCAATCTGGATGGAATAATTGCCTGCGAGACCGTTTTCCCAGGAGTACCTAATGTAGCTGTTTTTGATACAGCCTTTCATCAGAGCATGCCCAAGCACGCCTATATGTACGCCATTCCGCAGGAGTACTATACTGAATACGGTGTTCGTAAATACGGTTTTCACGGCACATCACACAAGTTTGTGGCACAAGCCGCTGCCAACTATTTCAAGAAACCTCTCGAGGAACTCAATCTGATCACCTGCCATATGGGCAATGGCGCATCAATTACAGCCATTGAAAAGGGGAAAGTTCTCGACACATCCATGGGACTCACCCCTCTACCGGGATTGATTATGGGAACCCGCAGTGGAGATATTGACCCTGCATTAATCTTTTTCCTGGCACGTAAGGGATTCAGCATTGATGAAATCGATGATGCCCTGAATACGAAAAGCGGGCTGAAAGCGGTCAACGGCCTTGATGGAAACGGCGACATGCGTGACACCGTACACGCAGCTGAGATGGGCAAAGCCGCAGCCATTAACGCAATCAATATGTTTGCCCACCGGGCCGCACTCTACATCGGCGGATACTACACCCTATTGGGTGGAGCCGATGCAATTATCTTTACCGGAGGAATTGGTGAAAACAGCGCCCCTGCACGTAAAGCCATTACTTCACGCCTTGAAGCCATCGGCTGCACACTGGATGAGAAGAAGAACGCCAGCTGCTTTGGAGTGCAGCAACTTATCGCAACAGAGGATTCCAAAACCCCTGTACTCGTTATCCCGACCAACGAAGAGCTGATGATCTCCCGCGAAACATACAAACTGCTGACAGACACAGCCATCCCGGCAAAAAAGAAATAAGAGAGGTACTAATGGGGATTCTTGATGTAATGATTCCAAAAGCGCAGGAGCAGAACAAAATAATTGTTCTGCCGGAAGGACAGGATCCGCGCGTTATTGCAGCGGCTGTCAAAGCCGCTCAAGCCGGAGTTGCCAGTCCGATTGTCCTCGGCACTCCTGACGAAATCGCAGCTGCCGAGGCAGAAGCAGGTGTCACCCTGGCCTCCGCCGATGTACAGGTTATTAACTACACCACCTCCAGCCTGCTGCCTGAACTTGCCAAAGCTTTGTATGAAAAGCGTAAAGCCAAAGGCCTGACAGAAGAAGAGGCGCTGAACACACTTAAGACAAAGCGACTCTACTTTGGCGGAATAATGGTGGCACTTGATATGGCTCAGGGCCTTGTTGCGGGATCAATCTCCTCCACCGGCGATATGCTGCGCAGTGCATTTCACTGTGTCGGCACAGCCCCCGGCATTAAGCTCGCCTCATCATGCTTTATCATGGATCTGAAAGAACCGACTGCCTCCGGCAACTCCACTCTGATTTTCTCTGATTGCGCAGTTAACCCCAATCCAACGGCGGAACAGCTGGTTGATATTGCCCAGGCCACTGCTGGCTCATACCGCAATCTGATTGGCGAAACCCCGCGCATTGCCTTCCTGAGCTTTTCTACCAATGGCAGCGCCAAACACGAACTGGTCGACAAAGTCAGCTCTGCGGCCGCTATGGCCAAAACCCGTTTTGAAGAGATAGGTATTGATGCCGTTGTGGACGGCGAAATGCAGGCCGATGCCGCGTTGGTTCCCTCGGTTGGAGCCTCAAAAAACAAGAATGGCGATATCAAAGGCGATGCCAATGTTCTGGTATTCCCGGATCTGCAGGCAGCCAACATCGGCTATAAGCTTGTACAGCGCCTGGCTGGTGCGGATGCGCTGGGCCCGGTGCTCCAGGGACTGGCCAAACCGGTCAACGATCTCTCGCGCGGATGCAGCGCCGATGATATATTCGGAACAATTGTCATCACCGCTCTGCAGAGCTAATGCAGCGAATCTGCAACCTGACTGAACCCTTGTGATATGCGAATCTTTTCTCTCCCTTTGAACGGTTACGGGAAAGCCATCACTGCATTAGTCAACAACGCTTCGCGTTGCATAAAACAAGGGGAAAGAGTGCGGGCGTTCTAAAGTGAAATTAGCATCGTAGGATGTGTCGCCAACTGTCGCTGGGGTCAGAAGCCGTGTCTGGACGTAGCTGAAAGCGAAGTCTGGAGGCCGGACCGGGAGCTACTGACCTTTTTAACCGATGAAAGTTTTTCGTTTAAGAGTAACCGAGTAAGAGTGGCGTTTAAGAGTGTCTACACTTAACCACCAAGCTTAAACGGATTGTCTGTCGAAACTTGGTATCAGCATCGAAAAGGCTCCCCGCACGGGGCACATATTGGTATAAACTGTAGCGTTGGCGACGGGAGCCAATTTGTTGTAGCGTTGGCGACGGGAGCCAATTAACGCAGCCCGATTTTGGCTCCCTCGCCAACGCTACAGAAAAGCCAGCGATCTTACTCACGCTGGAAACCTTTTTGAACGGAATCTCGCGATGCCGATACCGATACCGATACCGATACCGATGCCGATACCGATTGGGCTACCACAATTTACAATTGGAAGGCGCAGCCGACCTCCGCGAAGCGGAATCGTATAATTCGGTGCGCCGAATTATTTTAGTTGATGCAAGTGACAACTTTTTTGCCCTTGGTGATCTTACCAATAACAAGCGGTGCCTGACGCATCTTCTTCAGAATCTTCATTGTGGCATCCACATCCTTAGGGCGCACAATGATGGTATAGCCGATGCCCATATTAAAGACGCGGTACATCTCATCGTGATCCACCTTGCCCTCACGTTCAATAAAGGTAAAGACCGGCGGAACACTCCAGCTGGAGCGATCAATCTCGGCATCACAGTTATCAGGCAGAACACGCGGAATATTGTCATAAAAACCACCACCTGTGATATGTGCCATACCAGGAATCGGGATTTTGGCATCCATCAGAGCGGTGACCGGCTTAAGAAAGCTCTTGTGAACCGCCAGCAGAATCTGGGTGACGGTTGATTTGGTTCCGGGGAATATATCCTGAAGACCATGACCACACTTATCAAAAATAACCTTACGGGCCAGCGAATAGCCATTGGTCTGCAATCCACCGGAAGGCAGCCCGATAACCACATCGCCAGGCCTGATCTTCTCTCCGGTGATAACCTTGCTCTTTTTCACGGTACCGATTATAGTTCCGACCAGATCATACTCACCTAATGGATAAAGCCCAGGCATCTCAGCGGTTTCGCCACCCAGAAGCGCACAGTTATTCTGCTTGCAGGCCTGGCAAAGCCCTTTAATCACATTATTGAAAATCTCAGCATCAAAACGGGCCGCACCAATATAATCGAGGAAAAAGAGCGGTTTCGCACCCTGCACCAGAATATCATTTACGCAATGATTAACAATATCCTGTCCAATGGTGTCGTGTTTATTAGCCATGCAGGCAACCTTGAGCTTTGTTCCCACGCCATCAGCGCTGGAAACCAGCATATGATCGCGACCGGGTGACTCAAAAAGGCCGCCAAAACTGCCAATTCCACCAATAACACCCTCGGTCTGGGTGGCTGCTACCATCTTTTTAATACTTTGAATACCATTCATCTTTGAATCGATATCCACTCCGGCGTTAGCGTATGCTGACTTCTTTTTTTTGACAACTGCTTTTTTCTTCATAATAAACCCTTTTATATGGAACAAACTCCAATAATTGATGCAAATTAACACTTATAATGGCTGCTATCCAGCAAAAAAATCAGAAAATGCAGCCTGAATGAATACCGCCCCCTGCTTTATGCTATAAAAACAAAAAGTTGAGGTTATTCCGACTTTTGTGTGGGTAACCTTTTTTCAACTCAAGGGCCTTGACTGCTGAAATGGATGTGAAAGGCTGTGAAAGTTACTAAAACTGTCGTTTATACGTGAATATTGGTCTTTGTTGTCGATATCGCAATCGGTATCGGCATCGGTATCGAATTTAATCCGATGGTTGCTGTGTCCGATAGCGATAGCGATCCCGATACCGAGTAGCGATGATTCACCCATTAAAAAGTCGGAAGAACCGAAATTGAGGCTGCGGTTAAACCTGATGAGGATAGCGGGAAAAGAGATTTGAGTGCAGGAGTACGTGTGCGAGTACGGGGGACAGTAATGCAAGCATCCTGCCGTGTCGGGGCGTAGCCCAAAGGGCGAAGACCGGCTTGCCTCAATAATAAGCCAAGCAGGATGCTTGGGCTACATTATCACTGGCAACCCTCTATAAAGTTAGCGCGGGAGCCATTTTTGGCTCCACTTACAACGTCTTTAACGATTTCAACTGCCGTTTTCAGAATAAATGACTTGACTATTTTTATGCCGAGAGGCAAACTATTTTATAGATAAATCAGTGCTTACGTCAGATTGATATGCGCGATCCGTTCTCGGGTATTTCTCTGGACAACGCCATATCCTATACTTGGGTTACCGCATCTTAGGGTCTGCGCGGAAATAAATTCACACAGAAAGAAGGACGAAGTGAAGAAAGCCAAATCGCCTGCCAAGACACAAGACGCATCGCCACTTTCTCCATCCTCAACTCCAAACGCTGTAGTCGATCGCCGGTTTCGCTGTGTCTTTTTCGCCCTCGCATTGATATGCATAGCGACCATTGGTCCCTCCTGCTGGGTGTATTACAAACGCCAACAAGCCGAAACCCATCGCACCGCTACGGAGACGCTGGCTGCCATCGCGGACTTGAAGGTCAACCAGATTGCGGGATGGATAAAGAACCGGCACAACAATGCCAATATCATTTTCAAGACGCACATGGTTTGGGATGAAATTCAGCAATTTTTCACAGAACCGGATGACGCGGCCAATCGCGATGAGTTGCTCAAGTGGATGACCACATTTCAGCAGGATTATGACTACAGCCAAGTGATCTTGTTTGACGCACACGGCGCAGCCCGACTGGCGGTGCCGGCTGATGCTTCCCTCCTGCAAGACTCCCATATCGACGAGCATGTTGGAGCCGCGTTGCATGCAAGGGAAGTCGTTTTTGAGGATCTGCATCACTGCCATTCCAACCAGTTGACCCATTTATCCTTCTTAATTCCATTCGGTATCAACTCGCAGGCAGACCAACCGGCGGACGGCGTGTTGCTTCTGGTTGTAGATCCGCAGCGATTTCTCTACCCCCTCATCCAGAGCTGGCCGACACCCAGCTCCACGGCGAAAACGTTGCTCGTCCGGCGCGAGGACAACGAGGTGGTTTTTCTAAATGATCTTCGCCATCGCACCAACGCTGCGCTGGCATTGCGGATTCCAATCAACGATCCGAACCGGCCCGCAGCAAAGGCCGTCCAGGGGAAGGAAGGCGTAGTGGAAGGGGTAGACTGCCGAGGCATCCCGGTTTTAGCGGCGTTGCGAAAGATTCCGGGCACACCATGGTTCTTGGTGACTAAGGTTGATCAGAAGGAAATTTACGGCCCGCTTCGCAAAGAGACTTGGGCCACCGCAGCCATCATCGCTCTTCTGTTGCTAACGGCCATGCTGAGCGTCGGCCTGCTGTGGCGAAAACAAATGCTGAAGTTTTCCCGGCGTGAATTGGCCAGGCAGAAAAAGGAGGAAACGCGCCTGCGGACCAGTGAGGAACGCTGGAAGTTTGCGCTCGAAGGTGCCGGTGATGGTGTATGGGATATGGAAATTCCAACCAAAACGGTGCGTTTTTCCAAACGCTGGAAAGAAATACTTGGGTATGCCGAAAGCGAAATCGCGAACCTGTTTAAGGAGTGGGAAAAAATTGTCCATCCGGACGATCTAGCGGGTGCACTGGCGAATTTTCAGAACTATCTGGCCGACCGTACTCCCATCTATGTCAATGAATTTCGGATGCGCTGCAAAGACGGCAGCTACAAGTGGATTCTCTCTCGCGGCATGGTGGTCAGCCGCGATGCCGCCGGCCAACCGCTACGCATGGTAGGCACGCACTCCGACATCACCGAGCGCAAGCAGACGGAGGAGGCCTTGCGCCAAAGTGAAACCACCATCCGGAATAAGCTCAAAGCGATTATCGAACCCGATGGCGATATCGGTACGCTTGAACTTGCCGACATTATTGACACCAACGTTCTGCAGTCGATTATGGAAGAGTTTTATCAGATGACCGGCATGTTGGGCGCTGTACTCGACCTTTCCGGAAATATTTTAGTGGCCGTCGGCTGGCAGGATATCTGCACGAAATTCCACAGGGCTCATCCCGAATCATGCAAGAACTGCCTTGAAAGTGACACCTGCCTCACCAAAGGGGTAGCATTCGGAACCTTTAAGGCATACCACTGCAAGAACCACATGTGGGATATGGTCACACCCCTTATGATAGGGGACCAGCATGTCGGTAATGTATTTACCGGTCAGTTCTTTTACACTGACGAAACACCCGATGTCGAGTTGTTCCGGAAGCAGGCCCGGAAATACGGATTCGATGAGACGGAATACCTTGCGGCATTCGAAAAAGTCCCTAGATTCAGTCGGCAAGAAGCGGAGGCCGGCATGCGCTTTTACTCTAAACTTTCTGCAATTATTTCAACGTTGAGTTTCAGTGCAATCCAACAGTCTAGAATGCTTTCTGAACTCCAGCGGGCAGAAGCGGAACTGATCAAGTACCGCGACCATCTGGAGGAACTGGTGACAGCACGAACCGCTGAGATTACCAAGATAAGCTCTGAACAACAGGTCATCCTTGATTCGGTGCGTGCGATGATATGGTTCAAAGATACCGAAGGCCGAATCCTCCGTGTCAATCGGACTGCCTCCGAATCTGTCGGGATGACCGTGGCCGACATTGAAGGCAAGACAGACTCCGAGATCTTTCCCGACGAGGCAGAACGGTTCCGCATAGACGATCTCGAGGTTATCCAATCAGGACAGCCCAAGCTCGGGATTATTGAACCCCTGCACACCGCTGCTGGTGATACGCACTGGTATATTACCGACAAGATTCCGCATCGCGACGCAGCCGGTAACATCGCGGGGGTGATCGTCTTCTGCATGGATATCACCGAAAAGAAACTGGCGGAAGAGAAGGCAGCTCGGCGGACCGCCGAGCTGAAGAAGATTGTTAGCGCCATGGCGGGGCGGGAAAATCGTATGGTAGAGCTGAAGAAGGTAAACGAGAGTCTGCGTAGTCAGGTCATCGACCTCGGCCATGCGCCCGTCGAGAGTGCGGAGGGCGATTTTGAATAGCAAAAAAATTTATAAAGATAAATGCAATACAACGAAGCATAATAATCCTGCTGTGCCACGGCGTAGCCCCGCTTGCGGGCGGAGACGGGTTAATCCTGTAATCCTGTCTAAGAAATCCTTTGCAAAGAACAGGGGGGCGCGGGACAGGTTGGTGGCTATGGCAGCCACTATGGTAGGAGCCTGCGCCATGTCTCTGATAGTGATGTCCACCATTCTCTATCGCCATAATCTCAATAGCCATCGACAGATGCTGATAGCCACAGCGCAGAGCCAGGCATGTTTGATTGAGGCGATCGCACGACATGACTCCAATGCGAAGCGGGAAGATGGAAGTATTGCTACCGACCACAACCCCCAGTCGACGACATTAAGTCAGATTGTCGATGCGCATCGACGCTTTGCAGGCATCGGAGAGACCGGCGAATTCACACTGGCACGACGCGATGGCGAATCCATCAATTTCATCCTCCGGCATCGACACGGCGGTGTCGGGCATCCTCCCCCATTGGATTTCGCTTCGAGCCTGGCCGAACCCATGCGTCGGGCACTCAAGGGAATGTCAGGAACCCTCATAGGCCTCGATTATAGGGGCGAAACGGTAGTGGCCGCCTACGAGCCGGTCGCCATACTGGGCCTCGGGATTGTGGCAAAGATCGACATCGCGGAGATTCGCACGCCATTCATTAGGTCAGGAATGGCGGCACTCGGCTTTGCCATGCTTGTTATTCTGGTCGGCGTGGCGCTGTTATCCCGACTTGGGCCCCCCCTTATAGAGAAGCTGGAGTCGCACTCGCGTACCCTGGAGCACGAAATTGAGCAACGCAAACAGCAGGAGAGAGAGGCCCACACCACTAACACATTTCTCGATACAGTCATCAACATGAGCCCCTTTTCCATGTGGATCTCAGATAGGGAGGGAACGATCATAAGGACGAATAGTTCTTTGCGGAAAACACTGAACCTAACCGACGAGAAGCTCGTGGGGAAATACAATGTTCTCAAAGACATGAATTTGAAGGCCCAGGGGGTCACGCCCCAGGTACTGGCCGTCTTCGAAAAACACAGGTCCAGTCGCTTCAGTATGATCTGGCGGGCCGCAGATGTCGACGACGGGGACATCGACGGCGCACCCAATCTATCCATCGATGTCTCAATGTTCCCCATACTGGACGACAAAGGACAACTGACGAACGTTATATGCCAGTGGGTGGACATCACTGAGCTTAAACGGACGCAGGCAGAATTGGAGACCGCGCATGCCCGGCTCGAGAAGCGCGTTGAGGAGCGGACCGCGGAACTGACCACGCGAACAAACGAGGCGGAGCAACTCAACAGCGCGATGATCAACCTGCTGGAAGATCTGCAGTCTGCACAAGTCCGTCTGGAGCGAACCACACAAGCCCTTAAGGACGCAAACAAGGAGATGGAAGCTTTCGCTTACTCGGTCTCGCACGATTTGCGTGCGCCACTCCGCCATCTCACGGGATTTTCCGAGTTGCTACAAAATAACGATCAAGTGAATCTCGATGAAAAGGCCCGGCGGCATCTTACCTTTATTTCCGAATCCGCCGTGCAGATGGGCCGATTGATTGACGGTCTACTGGACTTTTCGCGGACGGGACGCAAAGCGCTGCACAGGAAGCCGGTGAATCTCGATGCGCTGGTGAAGAAGGTTATCAACGGCTTGACCCCCGATATACAGGGCCGGCGAATCCTTTGGGACCTCGCTCCCCTGCCGCATGCCAACGCTGACCGGGTTCTGCTGCATGCAGTGCTGACGAATCTGTTCTCCAACGCGCTAAAGTTTACCAGGCCGCGCGACGAGGCGAAAATTCAAATGGGATATACGCAGAATGAGCACGAAACCATCTTCTTCATCCGTGATAACGGCGTCGGGTTCGATATGAAGTATGTCGAAAAACTTTTCGGGGTTTTTCAGCGTCTACATAGCATGGAACAATTTGAAGGCACCGGCATCGGGCTGGCCAATGTGCAGCGCATCATCCAACGTCACGGCGGCCGCACTTGGGCCGAGAGTGTGCTGAACGAAGGGTCCACCTTCTATTTCTCACTCCCAAAACTAACCAATAACATGGAAAAAATAACGATTTAGAAGGAGTCTAATCATGAATAGAAAGAGTCCAAAACCCTCCGTTCTGGTTTATTCTGTGATACTGCTCTCGCTTTTATTCTGTACCGTTCCCTTGCAGGGTAAGCCGTTGCATTCCGCCGCGGAACCGTGTTATCCGCCCTTCTCCCTTGTTAACCCCGACGGAACAGCCCACCAAATACACAAAAAGTGGATGGAAACCATTGGATATGAAAATGAAAGATCCAACATTCTTGTCTATGCGGGTGACCATGACTTCTATCCCTTTGAGTTTATCGATAAAAAAGGCCGGCCAGCCGGATTTAATATCGATCTGATTCGAGCGCTATCGCGCCAGACCGGGATAAATATTGTTTTGGAGCTGACGCCCTGGAATCAGGTGCGACAAAAGGTCAATTCAGGCCACTTAGACATCGCAACCATGTATTATTCAAAAAACCGCGCACAGCTGCTGGATTTTGCCTCACCGCTCCTTTTGAACCACCAGGCCGTTTTCGCCCGGAATGATTCCCCTCGGTATGACTCGCGCGATGCGATGAAAAACCGCCGGGTGGCTGTTGTTGAAGGCGACATAACACACGACTTTGCCTTGAAACAGAATCTTTCATCCCGTCTGGTTCCCGTTACTGATCCGCAACAGGCGCTGGCTCTACTTCAAAATGGAGAGGTTGATTACACGATCTGTTCCATGATTCAGGGAAATTACTGGATCAGGAAAAACCAATGGACCCACCTGCACGTCGCCGAACCGCGTCTTGTTTCGTTCGAATACTGCTTGGCCGTGCCCCACGGACGGACGGAACTCTTAAACCTGATCAACACCGGTTTGGCGGAACTCCATGCCTCCGGTGAATACCGCCGAATCCATACCCAATGGCTCAGCCCGCTTGACAACTCCACAGACTGGTCACGAATACGAAATTATTTCATATTTACCATTTGCATTTTTCTGTTGGTTACAGCAGGAGTGTTCATTTGGATCATTTTCCTGAAAAGAGAGGTCCGCAAACATACCGTCGCGCTGCATACCGCCAACCAACGCTTTAATATTGCAACACAGGCGGGCGGCATCGGGGTGTGGGATTTAAATTTGATCACCAATCAATTGGTCTGGGACGACCGAATGTATGAAATCTACGGGGTCTCCAGGAACGCATTCGGCGGCGCGTATGAGGCCTGGAAGCATTGCGTTCACCCGGACGACCTGGAGAGTGCGGATGCCGAAATCAGCGCGGCGGTGAAAGGCAAAAATGAATACGACACCTCCCTCCGCATCATTCGTCCTGATGGGGAGATCCGGCAGATCCGAGCTCACGCGAATGTTCTCTACAATAAAGGCGGTCATCCCGAACGTATGGTCGGCACCAATCAGGATATTACGGAACAAAAACAAGCGGAAATGGAACTCGATAAGAGCCGTAAAATGCTACGCGATGTCGTGGATACCAGTCCCGATCTGATGTGGTTGAAGGATGACAAGGGGGTCTATCTTCTTTGTAACCAGCGGTTCGAACAGTTTTTTGGGGCTGAAAAAGAAAGCATCGTCGGACGCACGGACTATGACTTCATGCCGAAAGATACAGCGGATTTTTTCCTTGAAAATGACCGTCGCGCCATAAAAAAAGGCGGCCCCTCGATGAACGAAGAAGAGCTAACCTTTTTGAGTGATGGCCATGTTGAGCAGATCGAAACCATTAAAACGCCAATTTACGGACATGACGGCAGTCTGCTCGGCATATTAGGCATCGGGCGCGACATCACTGCCCGTAAGCAGGCCGAAAAGGCTCTTGCGCGCCATCAAGCAACTCTTGAGAGCGAAGTTTTAGAGCGCACGAAGGAACTTCGACAAGTAGTCAATGTCATGGCGGGCCGTGAAAACCGCATGGCTGAGCTGAAGCTGATTATCAAGAACTTGTGCACGCAGCTTGAAGACGCGGGAATAACAGCGCATGATTCGGTTGCAAAAGACGACTCGGGCGAATCTCTATGAAAAAAGGGTATCCGAGTGGAGTCGCTGCGCTCTGTAAATTGTAAGTTGTGGTGCTCTCTGCTGATAGCGTTATGGGCCAGATGGGCCGAAGGGGCCTAATGTAAGTCGCCTTTGGCGACGAGGTGCGTAGTCGCTTGTCTTCGTCAAAGGCGAAGAGGGAAACACATAGGGCTCATACGGCCCATAGCGCTATCAGCAACGCGCGTCTATTGAACAGGAAAAATAGGCTTGACTCTTTTTGTGCCAAAAGGCATAATTCTATATACATAAATTATTATTCATTTCAAATTGATATGCATGATCCGTTCTCGGGTGTTTCACTGGACAAAGCCATATCCCGTACCTGGGGTTCTGCATCTTAGGGTCTGCGAGGAAATAAATTTATAAGTTTTCGCGTTGGCCCTTAGCTCGCACAGAAAGAAGGACGATTATGAACAAAATAAAACGGATTCTCCTAGTTGAAGACGATCCCAAGGATGTCGAACTGACCCTTACCGCCCTTAAAGAATACCAGTTATCTAACGGGATCGACGTCGCCCGTGACGGTGAAGAGGCCTTAGATTATCTGTATCGCCGAGGAAACTTCCAGACGCGGAACGACTGCAACCCTGCCGTGGTGATTCTAGATCTCAAACTACCCAAAGTCAACGGCCTCGATGTGTTACGCCAAATCAAGGCCGACGAGAAGATGAAGCTGCTGCCCGTTGTCATGCTTACGTCGTCCCGGGAGGAACGAGATTTGATTACCAGCTACAAACTCGGGGTCAACGCCTATGTGGTTAAGCCAGTTGATTTTCACCAGTTTATCGATGCGGTCAAGTCGCTGGGTATCTTCTGGGTGGCATTGAATGAATCGCCGCTCACCAATTCGAATAGCCCGTCGTTGACGCACTAGAAAGAAGAGTCTGTATGAAAAAAAAACCGTTGCGTATCCTGTATCTGGAAGATGATCCGGCGGATGTCGAGATGATCCGCGAGACATTGGTGGCGGAAGGCTTTGCTCCCGAAATTTTGGTAGTGCAGACGGAAGCCGATTATCTAGCCCAACTCAACCAAGGCTGGGATATCATTCTGGTAGACTACAACCTGCCGCAATTCGATGGGATAAAGGCGATAAAATTGCTAAAGGAGCGCGAGCTGGACCTGTCGATCATCCTCATCTCCGGCACCATCGGCGAGGATGTCGCGGTAACCGCCATGCGAGCCGGCGCGAGCGACTACATCATGAAGGACAATCTCACACGGTTAGGCCCGGCGATCAAACGCGGGCTGCACGAAACCGTCGAGCGACGCGAGCGCAAGCAGTCCGAGGAGACGCTGGCCCGGATAGCGAAGGAATGGCACAGCACATTTAACGCCTCCAACGACGGAATCTGGCTACTCGATGAGGAGCATCGGATCGTGCGCTCGAACAGGCAGGCGGACCGGCTGTTCCCATCCTCCGCTCGCGAGGGGGAAACCCGGTGCTGGGAAGTCGTGCATGGCATAACCGGGCCGATCGCTGATTGTCCCTTTGTGCGAGCAAAAGAAAGTTTGCAACGCGAAACCAAGGAACTTCAGATTGGTGATTTCTGGTATATGGTGACTATAGATCCCATTCTGGATGCAGACGGAAAATATACCGGCGCGGTGCATGTCTTACGCGACATTACTAATGACAAGCAGTCCGAGGCCAAACACGAGCGTTTGATGCAGGCCATCGAACAGGCCGCCGAGACCATATTCATCACCGATGAGGAAGGAGCCATCCAGTACGCCAACCCGGCCTTTAAACAGACGTCGGGCTATTCGTGCACAGAGGCAATAGGAAAAAACCCACGCATCTTGAAGAGCGGTCAGCAGGACGAGGCGTTCTATCGCGATATGTGGCAGACCCTCACCGACGGCAAAACCTGGAAAGGACGCTTTGTCAACAAACGCAAGGACGGAAGTTTCTATACTGAAGAAGCAACGATTTCTCCAGTGCTCGACGACGCAGACAAAACCGTCAATTACGTGGCCGTCAAGCGCGACATCACCGAACAAAAACAGGCCGAAGATGCGCTGCGCGAATCGCAGAAACTCATCAAAGACATCCTTAACACAATCCCCGTCCGGGTATTCTGGAAAGACATCAATCTCCTTTATCTGGGATGCAACAAAGCGTTCGCGCTCGATGCGGGCTTTTCCAATCCGCAAGAAATCGTTGGGAAAAATGATATCCATATGGAGTGGAAAGATCTGGCGGAGATGTACAACGCGGATGACCTCCGGGTCATCGAGGGCGAAACGATTCTAGATAGAGAAGAACCCCAGACAACACCCGAAGGGGAAACCATTATCCTTCTCACGAGCAAAGTTCCCCTGCGCAACTCGCAAGGGCAAATCATCGGCATCCTTGGCGCGTATATAGACATCACCGAACAGCGCAAAACAGAAGCCCAGTTGCAACAGGCACTAAAAATGGAATCCATCGGACGACTGGCCGGCGGCGTGGCGCACGATTTCAACAACATGCTCCAGGTCATCCTCGGCTATACGAATATGGCCCTGAACGAGATCGATCCCGAGACAGCGCTGCACAACGATCTGACCGAGAGCCGGAAGGCCGCAAACCGTGCAGCCGACCTGACCCGCCAACTCTTGGCGTTCGCCCGCAAGCAGACCATGACGCCCAAAGTGCTCGACCTGAACGAAACCGTGTCCGGGATGCTCATGATGCTGCGGCGGCTGATCGGCGAGAATATAGACCTCACCTGGCAGCCGACGGCAGCAGACACAACCGTCAAGATGGATCCCGCGCAGATCGACCAGATCCTGGCCAACCTGTGCGTCAACGCCCGCGACGCCATCGCGGGGGTGGGCAAGCTCAAGGTCGAGACCAGCACCCTGACCGCCGACGCTAACTTCTGCGCCAAGAACACGGATCTCGTCCCCGGCGAATACGTGACGATCTCTGTCAGCGACACCGGCTGCGGCATGGATCCGGAGACGATCAAACACATCTTCGAGCCATTCTACACCACCAAGGAAGTCGGCGAGGGCACGGGGCTGGGCCTGGCCACTGTGTACGGCATCGTCATGCAGAACAAAGGTTGCATCAACCTCACCAGCATACCGGAAAAAGGGACAACCTTCAGACTCTGCCTGCCCCGGCACTTTGGCGAAGCCGTGCAACTACCGACCTCCGACTCGGCGAAAGCGGCCCTCCGCGGCCACGAAACCATACTGCTCGTGGAGGACGAAGCGTCGATCCTGAAACTGGGCAAGCAAATGCTGGAAGGTCTGGGCTACCGTGTTCTGAAGGCTGGCCTCCCGAACGAGGCCATCGCGGTGGCGGAAAAGTACACCGAAGAGATCAGTCTGCTGCTGACCGACGTGGTCATGCCCCAAATGAACGGCCTGGACCTAGCCACCCATCTCACCCTGTTGCACCCGGAAATCAAGCATATGTTCATGTCCGGCTACACGGCCGACATCATCATCAAACAGGGCCTTATCGAGAAGGGCGTGCACTTCATTCAGAAGCCTTTTACAATCCAGGATCTTGCCGTTAAGGTACGGGAAATACTGGATTAAGATAGCGTTATGGGCCAGATGAGCCACATGAGCCCTATGTGTTTCCCTCTTCGCCGTCGGCGAAGATAAGCGGCTACGCACCTCGTCGCCAAAGGCGACTCACATTAGGCCCCTTCGGCCCATCTGGCCCATAACGCCAACAACAAGGAAAAACGATATGAGGATGTATATTTTAATCACATTGTTATGTGCCTTGGCTGAAGCTGGCAGGTGTGCCCCTGCTGAGAACATTGCACTGCATAAATCCTATACGCTCTCCCCGGCACCCAACTATCCGCACTGCACAGATGCCGATGATATCAAGCAACTGACAGACGGCATCTATTCCGAAGGTTATTTTTGGACTCAGAAAAGTACCGTCGGCTGGAGCAGGTCAGCCCCGGCTATAGTAACCATTGACCTTGGCAAAGTGGAACCAATTCGCGGAATTTCCTGGAGCTGCGCAGCGGGTGTTGCCGGAGTCACATGGCCGGAATGCCTTTATGTATTGGTCAGCAATGACCGCAAAACATGGAGCTCTTTGGGTGATCTTTGTGTAACAGCTGCGGGAGCTCCTCATCCTCCGCGGGAAGGATATGCACAATTTCGATATTTAACAGAGGAACTGAAGGGCTACGGACGCTATGTGTGCGTAGTTGCCGCCGCAGAAAACTTCTGTTTTGTCGATGAGATTGAAATCCAACGCGGTAATGATGCGTGGCTGAAAGAACCTATTCCAGGCGCGACAACAACAGACCCAAAACTTTTTTACGCGCAACACTGTGTCCGTTCTGGAGTATCTGCACGACTTCGAGCTGACCTGGATACCATCCTCTCGCAGGCAGAGACTCTACTGAATGCCTCGGCACTCACAAAAACCAAATCCAAAGCAGCCTTGTTGAGAGAGCAGATACCCGCCTTTGCCAATGCATTTACTGATGACCGCCAAACCATCCTTCCCTATGACGGCTTGCATAGATCAATTCTGTCATTGCATGCAAAAGTATTGCAAGGAGCAGGCATCAAAGCTCCCCTGATCTGGCAGAACAACCGCTGGGATCCTCTTGAGCTAACAGACATACCCCCCGCTGGCTCGGATATCAAAGAACTGACTCTTGATATGATTCGCAATGAAGTACGCGGTGAGACATTCAATATCAGCCAGCCGCAAAAGAGTCCACTGAAAGTTGTCATCACCCTGAAGGGATTTCCCAAAAACCTTAATATTGAGATACGCGAGGTGCTTTTCACCGATACCCGAAGCCGTAAACCTGTGGCAGCAGCACTGAAAGCATTGAAGCCTGACAATACAGGAGCGTTTAGTATCACCATTCCCGGAGGCTGTACACGCCAACTCTGGATATCCTGCCATCGTCCACAGGGTGCCGCGCAAACCACCAAGGGAGTGATAAATATTACATCAACAGATGGGTCTTTCAAAAAGGCCATTCCGCTAAGTATCCGGCTACGGAATATAGACCTTCCTCAACACCCAGCTTTACATGTGGGAGGCTGGGACTATGTGCAAGGCAATGCCAGTTATTATAAAGCACCGAACAACCTGGATTCCAATTTAGCACTGATGCGCGATATGTATGTGGATTCCCCTTGGGCAACCTCCGCTGTATTTCCAAAAGGGGGCACCTTTGACAAGGCGGGGAACCTTACAAATGAGACTGATTTAGATTTCGCGGTTTGGGACGAGTGGGTGGCACGCTGGCATGGCGCACGGAATTACTGCGTCTTTTTCAGTGTGGGAAGCTCATTTCAAAGCGAGAAAATGGGAACAACACGTTTTAACACCATGGTTGGTAGCTGGCTGACGGCCTGGGTAAAACATATGGATACGCAAGGGCTTAAAGCAAATCAGCTGGTGATTCTGCTTGTGGATGAACCGCATGCACTTGAGCAGGATAAAAAAATTATCACCTGGGCAGCGGCGATTAAGGCGGCTAATCCGGGAGTTCTCCTTTTTGTCGATCCAACTTACAGGGAGCCACATAAGGGTGACCCTGCCATGTTTGCGGCAAATGACATACTCTGCCCCAACACACCGATGCTGCTGGCGCAAGGCAAGCCCTTCCGGGATTTTTATCTGGAACAGCGCACAGCAGGCAAAACACTCTGGCTCTACTCATGCAGCGGCCCGGCCAAACGACTGGACCCAATTACATATCATCGGGCGCAGGCATGGCAGGCCTTTAAAACAGGAGCTGAGGGAACATTCTTCTGGGCATTTGGATGCGGGGGCGGCATTGGCAACTCCTGGCAGGCCTATACGCAAAGATATGCTGAATACTCCCCCTATTTTGTGGGGCCGAACTCTGTAATGGAAGGCAAACACAGCGAGGCCATCCGCGAAGGGGTACAGGACTATGAACTCTTATGCATGTTACGCAACAAAGTTACAAATATTCAGAAGAGTGAGAGTAATGCACCCTGGGTGATGCGGACAGAGAAACTGCTTGGTGCCGGTGTGGATAAAGTGCTGCAAAGCGTTACGGCAAAAAGTTTGGAGTGGCAGATTGCCAAGGACCGCTCACTTATGGATGCCCTGCGTATTCAGCTCATGGATGCTTTGGAGCAGGCACCCTGATGGAAACTGACTTCAATGTGGGTTTGAGATTCCGAAAGGAGAAGATGCTAATGAAGTCTACCTCAAAGCCTCATAAAAAAATGTCCGATTTAACTTACAATTCGCAAGCATCTCTCATTTTCTTTGTGCTCTTTTGCACTTTGCTTTGTCAATCAGCTTTTTATCTTTGCCTTATTATAAGGCGACCTCCTTTCTGTACTTTCGGTCAGTTTTTCTTGCCATTCGCACCACAAGGGGGGCCTTACTTCATTTCCCAGGATTAACATAATTATCTTTTATCCTGTAAATCCTGTAATTCCGTCTGAAATTCTTTTATCTCTCAACTACAAAATTATCATCCTAATTGATTCTGTACGTAACCAATCTCTAACCTGTCTTAGGTTAGTAGTTTTATTGGCTATTTGTCAAATAATTATTTCTTTATTTGATTATTGTTTAAAATGTCCGTCAGGAAGATATTATCAAGCACAATGACAAAACCTGAAAACAGTTACTTAGTGGCGTTTTACGACTACCTGATCTTTCGGGGGATGGTTCCTTCAACACCTTGTCCAGTGACAACATCTCTGGGTTCACATCACATTTCTTCGCAAACTCTGTGAACTTATTAACAATCTCCTCCCTGCGCTGCTCCCTCTCTTCAAAACATGTGTAGAAGCAGTTAAAGAAATCCAAGAGAAATGGCAGCCGCTTTTTCGCCCTCCTTGAGATGTTCATGTAAAGCCAGAGATCAAAAAATCCTTCGCGGATAGCATCACTGTCAATCGCGGACTACCTCCTGTCATCCGGTAAAGAGCTAGCAGACGCGGTCTCAAAGAATCAAAATCTTTCAGTATATCCTCACGATTTCTCTTTCGCAGATGCGGCACAATAGTATCGATTATTGCAACATCATCCTCCTCTGTCTCAAGCCGCTCATGCAGCTCACCCCAGATACTCTCAGTTGGAAGGACATCCGCCAGTATTTCACAGAGCCCTAACAGAAAATGGTGTTTTGACTGACGCTTTGTTGAGCCGAGTATATTCTCAAGCGCATCTTCAACCATACACCTTCTTCCAACCGTAATGTGTTCCTGGTGTTCCGGAGAGGTCAAGCCGGAGCGATACACTCCAATATGTGACTTTTGATTATGCACAATAAACTCATCCATATATTTAAGATCATCGGTATCAACCGGAGATCCTGTATAAAACTCTGGTATTTTTTGTAGCTCCATATCAACCTCCCTTTTTTAAATACTCTTTACGGGCCGAATATTTGCGGATCGCGAAGATGTCATTGCGTATGATCCCTTCTTTGTCGTCACCAAGACGGATCAGATAACGTCTTTGCGATCTTTGTGATCTTTTGTGGACATTATTTTAGAAACACAGTTCAGCGACTCTCACTAATACGCTGGTAGAGGCCGGGTTTCCAGACTTTCTCGAATTGAGGCGGTATGCGCTCACAGGCCAGTTTGCGGAAAGGCTCAGCATCTAGTGCCACAAATTCAGCTCCATCAGCTTCCAGTTTCTGACGATACTCAGACTCAGCACGTTCCACCTCCAGGTTATGCCAGGCAGTTGATGAGTCCAGAGCCTCTATTAATAAATTACGTTCCTCTTCAGTAAAACGTTTGTCCAGGCTGGGACCGAATGCCGGCACGTAAAAGCTGATCAGATGACGCGTCTCCATGATGTATTTCTGGACCTCCTGCAGATGATTGGCGTAGATCGTAGCTAAAGGATTTTCCTGTCCCTCCACCACACCTAATTTAAGTGCCATAAAAATATCGGTGAAAGGGATCGGTGTTACATTGGCTCCGAATGCCTTCCATGCTTTAATGTATACCTCCAGCTCAGGAACACGCAATTTGAGTCCTTTGAGGTCATCAGGGCTGAGCACCTTGCGGGAGCTGGTAGTCAGGTAGCGCGGTCCACGGAACCACGGCTGCATCAGGCGCGCACCGGCACGCTTCTGCATTACCTTACGAACTTCCATGCCGATGGGCCCGTTCCACACCAGATTAACATGATCGTAATCACGCCAAAGAAAGGGAACCTCAAATGCTCCATACTCCGGGGCATACCATCCGATAATCGCCAGGCCGGTCACAGTCATATCAACACTGCCCAGTTTTAACCCCTCTATCAGTTCACGCTCATTGCCCAGCTGTCCACTTGGGTAGAGCCGTACAACCAGCTTTCCTCCAGAGTCAGCTTTGACCTTCTCGGCAAACTGTTGCGCCGCACGATGCAGAAGTTCAGAGGGACCCGGGGCGTAGGCAACCCGCACAATCTTCGGCTTTTCCGCTTTGGAACCGCAACCGCCGAAGATGGTCAAAAGAAGAGCCCCCATAATCAAGCGGGGCAGAGTCCCGCACAATAGAGAGTTGGTGGCACATACCTTCGTTACATAATCATTAATTTTTTTCATATCATGTTAATCCTGGAAAACAAAACGTAGTTTAGTAAGGCCACCCTTGTAGTGGCAGTGATCCCGCTTAGCGGGAGAGCGTCAATCCTGTCAAAAAATTGGTTGCGACTATGCCTCGCTACAAACTTCGTGCATTATGAAGATCTCTATTGCGGGCGATTGCGCCAGTAGGCCGCATCATGCGCGCGGATGGCCGACCAAGCTTGTGTCCATTCGGCTAACACCTCGTCGAACCACGCGTCATAAGCCTATGTCCATTTGTTCGATCATTGCGTAGATGACAGCCACCGGCTCATCGACTTGCCCTTTCAAGCGTGCCTTGTATTTCTCGATCAGCGGTTGCGGGGCCTGTAAGGGGGCGTGTGGCGCAGCGTGGGCAAGGTAGCCGAAGAACGTCTCGAAACCCTGCCCCTGCGGTGTAAATGGGTAATGGCTACCATTGTGCCACTTGCCGAAACAGCCGTTGCGGTACCCAGCTCCGGAAAGTGCCTCTGCGATTGTCACTTCACTGTCCAGCATGGTCTCGCGGTTATGGGTGACACCATGACAGCCTGTGCGCAACGGCCAGCGGCCTGTCAGAAGCGAGGCACGGGTCGGGGCGCAAACTGAACTCACATAGAAGCGATCGAAGCGCACGCTGTTCCGTCCCAGCTTGTCGAGGTTCGGTGTACGCAGGTGTGGATTGTCATGAAGCGAGAGGTCCCCATAGCCCTGGTCATCCGAGAGAATAAGCAAGACGTTGGGCCGTTCCGCCGCCGCCGTAAAGGCCAGCAGGAGAAATACGCAGGCAAGAAGTATTGAACAAGGGTAACGCGGTATTTTCATGGGTGGCTCTTTTCACGGGGGTGGAGGATGCGGCTCCGCACGGAGGCGATGTCGATCACGAAAACGGTGTCGACAATTGGCGGAGTGCCGGAGCGGTAGCCTTCTCCTAGGTAGAGCCAGGTGGCCTCAGGGGTGTGTCGGATTTCAACAGGCGGTTGATCGTCAAGAACAGCCTTTGTAGAATCTCCGCATGATGAAAGCGATAAACGCTGCCATACTCCCGATTGCACTTTGCCACAGGAGCGGGTCTGCTCACCAGCAACAAGCATGATATTATTCTCCCGCAGAACAATGCGCGCCGGCTGATTGGCATCTCCCACAGTGCAGAGGGTCTGTTCCCCTTCTCCCTCAACTTTAAAACTGAAGTTCAGTTCAACTGCATCGCCGGTTGAACGCTCATTGGCAGCCAGTTCAATGCCGGCGGATGCGCCTCCCTCAAAACGCAAAACAGGGCGTCCGTCCAGTTCAGCGGTCTGCACCGATTCCGATACCGATGCATTTACCGCAGGGAAAATAAAATCCCGATTGAGCGCAGTTACGTCTGATGGATCAAACCGCAAAGCCGGTTGCATCGGTGGAAGTGTGGCGCTCCGGTTTTCGAAAAGCTGCCGGTGTTCGGATACCGACAGGCGTTTATCACCATAAAGCGCGAATGAGCGGAAGGAACCTTCAAATGCGGAAAGAGAGCTGGCTGCCAAATTGGGGCCACCAACCGTAAAGCTGTTTCCCTGCATACTTCGGGAGGCAGGTTTAAAGGAAACGTAATCGTGTTCGTCATTCACAAAAAAATGAACTTCTCCCTTTTGATAATTGATTGTCACGCCAACGTAGTTCCAGCGATCACGCGCTACCGCTATCTTAGAGATGATGTTGATGGCGGGCTGGCCCAGATGAACAAAGCAGAAGCCTGAGAGCCCCCAGACGAAACCGCTGCGGGCTCCCCTGTTATCAAAAAACACACCGCCATCATCCGCCTTGATCCAGGCCGCACAGCTGAGCCCCTCCTGAGCAATAACCGGGGCGACACGGCCCTTCAATGCAAGACCTCCGTTGAGGATCAATGCATCGTCTTTGATGGCGCAACGTGGCGATGGCGGCAGGTTGTTCCGCGGATAGATATAGAATTTTTTCGGGTCGGGCAGCGGCGTAACACTCACCACCTTGATGTTGCGCATTGCGCAGGGACCCTGACTATAGGAGGCCAGCAGCTTACCATCGTGCAGGAACATCTGAGGATAAGCCACCTGGTACTCCTGTCCGGTGAGACCAGTTCCCGCAACAAAATCGATGCCGCTACCACGGTTGAAGAAGAGGGCCAGGTTGCGGCGGTCGGCACCAAAGGTTCCTGAGAGCCAATCGTTGTGAATCATGATAAAGCGGTCGGTCATTGCCGGGGATGACGTTGTATTCTGGTTCAGCACATGCATGCGCGAGATGACCGTCTGCAACGGGACATAGGCATGCGGTGACCAGGTAACTCCGTGGTCATGCGAGATAGACCAGGTGAGGGTCTCGGTCGTGCTGGCAGAACTATCCTCCGTGCCGGGGATGATATTATTGCGGGCGAACATCAGTACCGATCCATCCGGCTGTTCAAAAACGGTCGGCTCCCACTGCCGCCAATCCAGTCCCGGCAGGACGGTACCGGGCGAGACTTGCCACGTTACGCCGTTATCATCGCTGTAGATCACGCTATTGCGTTTTTCAAGCCAGGCCCAGCCTTTTTTTCCAGGCGGGGCCATTTTTGAAAGAGGGCCCATCATGGTGACCGGAGCGAGCACGCGGCCCGTGCTGAGACGAACCGGATTCTGTGTGGGAAAGAGTCGGAATGGAGTACCGTCAATGACGGGATTGGTCTCCCCGTTCCAACTCAGCTGTCGATTGGACCACTTGCCGTCAGGGTTATCCAATACGGAAAAATAACAGCCCTTGTGAGTGTCTTTTGAGTGCTGGCTCCAGAGACACCAGAGACGGTTCCCGACCACGAGCAGGTTTGGCTGCCACTGCGTCCCTTTGGAACAAAGCACGGGATTAAGGCTCTGTTCAGGAGCGGAAAACACGGGGAGTGGTGCCGACCACTCTATTCCGTCGCGACTGGTGCTTACATAGTTGAGCTGACCCGACGCCCCTTCCCGGGGAACGGTATTGGCATTCCAGAGGCAGAACCAACGGTCTTTAAACCAGGCAATGGTGCTGTCGTGATTATAACGCAAAGGTTGTGCGGCGGCATCAACAACAAATGAGCGTTCAATGCGCGGCTGATACACAGAGTAGTGCTGCCAGTTGCGAGATGTGTCTGCAAGAGATGCGGTACAGCCAAAAATGAATAACGACAGAATAAAAAGTTTTGAACTACGAAATACACTAAAAGGAAGGCGGGGTAGCAGGGATGTCCATCTCAAATCAGCTCCGCTGAAAGAAGGCTTTCTTGCCTCTGCGTCTTTGCGTCGCTGCGCGCAAAAAACGGCGCTTAAGCTATGTCTGTGTACATATGTGTTCATCAGTGGTTCATCCGTGGTTCAAATTTCAAGCCCGTCTGTGGCTAGAAAATACACTTAATGGTTGTTTCCGAAAAGTTGTCTATTTAATATTTATCATCATTTGTCTTTGATAAAGTGCTGATTAAGGAGGGCAGTCGCTACGCGGCTGACCATTTTGCGTAACCTGATCATTCGCGTACCACCCGCAGTCGCCCGCATAGCGAACGACTTCCTTGTCTCACACCTTGTCAAACCAGACTAAGTGCGAGACAAAGTTCGAGTCAAATAATTCACCACTCGCTACTCCACATTATTTCGCCGCTTTGATTATTTTACCGAGCAGGAAGAACTTGCGCTCAGGATACCAGAGTACAGGAACGCCATTACGGACGGTAAAACTTGAATAGAGAGAGAGATCCGTGCGGCCTTTGGTGCCGGGTTTGCCAAGACTGACACCATCGTGATCAAAAAACAACTCCGGTTCATCAAACCAGACCGGCTGATCGGCACCCGCTTTGAAATGACCACGCACGATATTAATCGGGCGGCGATGGTTGCTGCTATCACGAGGACCAAAGTTTTTATAGTGCCCGTCATGATTATGAATAAAGAGCACATAGTTTCCACTACCGGCTGTGTTCCCGCCCACATCATACATGGGACAGGGAGAGAGAGGATGCAGTAGAGGTGCGCCACCATCTTTACGCAGCAGAGGTTTTGTCTTTGACCAGGTTTCTCCGATATCTGCACTAACACTCCAGTAAGGGCTGCCAGATGCGGTGCGCATCACACAGAAGAGACGTCCATCAGGAAGTTTAACAACCGACGGTTCCTGACAGGCGCTGACCTGGGGAGCTTCCGGATAAGGTACGGAAAGGGCTTTTTCGTTAAAAGCAAACCAGGAGATTTTGATGTCCTTCGGTTCGGGATTGGCATCGATGTTTTCAAAGCGCATGAACTCAACCCGCGCATCGGCGGACATCCACGATTTAGTGGGTTGCTTTGTAACAGCGAAGCTGGTCCAGCGGGTTATACCAGCAAAGTATTTTCCATCTTTGCCGAGGCGGTTCGGTTTCTGCCAGCAGAGAACATTGGGTGGCATGGTGGTATCGGGGTTGTCACGGATGCTGCGACGAAGCGGGACATTCTGGGGTTTGGACCAGGTGGCGCCATTGTCATCGCTGTAGATGCCGTGCAGCCAGCCGGTGTGGTGCGGAAAATTATCAACCCGTCCGATGTGCTGACTATAGAGAATGTAGATACGCCCGGATTTGCTGACAAGCGGATAACCCCAGCTGGCCATATGTCCGTCACCGGGTTTTTTGGGTCCTGCAATAATGCGCGGTTTGGTCCAGGTTTTTCCTTCATCATCACTGCGGGCAAATGCCTGATGCTGATCGGGCTGCGACTCAGCGGAACTCTGAGTCCAGACTGCCATCAGCGAACCATCCGGTCCATCAAAGACAAGGAAATGCTCGTTACCGGTATCATTGACACCTGACTCGGTGACCTCCGGAACAAAAACAACAAAATCGGGTTTCGTAATTTTTATCTGAGAGGGAATCCGCTCCTTAAGGTCGGCGGGTGATTCAATGATATTTGATTTGGGTGCGGCAAGCGCAGTGCCCGAAAAAATAATGGATAACAGACAGGTCGCAAGAGCGACCCCGCGCGAATGTGTTTTATATTTATTGATACTCATGGTATGTCTCTCCTGGTTTATAATTCATCCGCGTCCCAAAAGACGCTTAGGTTTTTAGGCTGTTCGGCTATTAGACTGTTAGACTGTCAGAAAATATTCTCCTGTTACTTACTGCCTATTTGATTCCGGCTTCGCTGGTTTAGGCTGTTAGGTGAAATGCAGATGTACTGTTTTGAAAAGATGGTTTATCCAATACCAAAACACCTAACAGTCTAAACACCTAAACACCTGCATTCTATCGGATGCTTGACATAGCGCTCCCATAGTTGTTGTGCCTCATCGGCATCTTTGACCACTGTTATTATAGCAAGCCCTTGTACGGGAAGCTTGCAGAAAATCCAGTCGAGGTCTTCTTTCGGAATATCACCCCAGATAAGAAGAGGGCACTTCTCAAGAATTGCCAGATGACGTTCGTATAAGTCACGGGCGGATGGTCCCCCGCTGTCGATATGCAATTCCAGCACACTCATACCCATTTCAAGATATTTCTCGGTTGGAACAAATCCGGTTGAGTGCTGATGCATGACTACATGCGGGAAAGATGCGACAATCTGACGATCAAATGGTTCGACAAACTGTGTATATAGATCGGGGGATAGCAAAGCCGCGGCATCCTCCTGATGCCACACCGTCCCCTTTGCAGCCCACATGTAATAGTAAAACGAACCTATCCCACCGTAGAAATCCGGTATATGCTCCAACTGCAGCGCAGCGCACTGAATAAAATGATCGGTAACACAACGGCAAACCTGCATAACTTCATCTGGTTTATCAAACAATGCAAAAACAAAAGCATCGCCGCCATACAATGCAGAGAGCAGATCGGCCACACCACGCATGCGGGTGGTTGCCAAAGGAAAGCGACCGGCGCTTCTCTGCGCCAACGCAGAGAGCATATCCACCATCAGGCGTATCCAGGGATTGTTGCGGTTAAAAGACGGCACTGAATCGACAGAAAAATTCGATGGCGGCTCACAGTAAATTGAACCGGTGGTCTGATTGGCAAAAAGCGGGCAGCCCAGAGAGGCCTCTAACCAGGGAATACCCCAGAAGGCGCTGGCGCTGTAAATAAAATCTCCGCCACAGGCTTCATGCTCAAGAAAGAGCTGTTCGGCATTATCGACAAAAGCGGCGACATCAAAATCATCAGGCTGCAGCTCACGGCCTTCGGGGAGAATCTGGCTGAAAGGATAGCGCGTCAAAGGGTATTCGCTGCCTTTAAAAAAGCCAAACAGCGGACGTGCATTCTCCCGACAATGAAACTGTTGAAACAGCTCCACGCGGTCATGCATACTTTTCTGCCAGCCATTACCCATGATTACAATCCAGCCTTGAAATTTCCAACTGCCTCACTGGTACGGATGGCACGGTTATAAATGCGCAGTGATTGAACTGCGGGGTCGATTTTCAGCATAGACGCACCGTTGAATGTACGCAGGTCGCGACTGAAGCGACCCCATCCAAACTGGCGCTGGTCGCCTCCATCGCAAAGCGTTCCATCAACAACAAAGGTGATAATTTTGGGACCACCATCCACGGTAATCACGGCATGATGCGCAGTGCCGGCTTTCAGGAGTCCGTTGTCACTGGACCAGGAGGCCTCGGTTCGTCCATCACTAAAGAGAATGCGGAGTGCGCCCTTCTCTGCAATCGAAACGAGAAGTCCCCTGCCATCATTATCACGGCTGTCGAGAAGAGGTTGTCCAGGTGTAAGCTCATCAGCTTTCAGCCACAGGTCAATGCTACAGCCTTTCCGCAGATCTTTATCTTTCTTGGTGATTGCCGGCAATCCTGGCATCTTAGCTTGAGAGGGCATAGGTTTTTTGTTTGAAAGATTCAGAATCAGCCCCTTTTCAGCAACAGATTTATTCTCCCACTGGTTGAATAAACCGTTCACCAAGGCAGAGTCAATCAGATGGGTATGCCCAATAACTTTCTGGGTCTCCGTAACATAGAACTTTCCATTCTCCTCCACCAGATCAGGGTAACTCATGCGGACGGCGGGATCATCATCATAGAGCAGTATCTCCGGCTGTGACCATTCAAGCATGCGACCCTTTGGTGTGTCAATCTCACGGCCGGCCATGAGCCATGCAGGATTACGATCATCATATGGACTCTGCCCGTTTTTACCGTTAGCACCAAGTTCACCGATAAAACGTCCGCCATGATTATGGAACCAATAGAGGAATTTACCATTGGAGCATTTCCACACAAAGTTTGCGGCACGGGGATGTTTGACGCGTTTACCACCGGGCGTGTAGGTCATGTAGGCGGGAGTGCTCCAGGTCCGGGCACCGTCGCGGCTGTAGGCGGTGGTGGGCCAGCCGTCAATGGTGCGGTAGACGCAGAAGATGGAGCCGTCGCTAAGCGCGACGATACTCTGTTCTTCGGAAACACGTCCGCCTCCCGGAGGTGTGCGCAGGCCGATGGTACCCTCAGGGAGTGTTTTAAAGCTAACCTTTGAAGGATCGCGTTCTGTCAGGATATTTTCACTTTTCAGGAAGGCACCCTCTGAGCGGGCAAAGAATCCCGCACCCATAGCGCCGACTTTATGGATCACGCAGATGGCGGCATTTTTGTAAATCAGCGGACGCCCGACGTTCCAGAAGAATTTTAATTTTCCTCCGTAAACATTCTCGCTGTCACAATCGAAGGTACGCATGGGAATATCATAGCGTTGCTTTGACCATGAACGACCGTGGTCGTCCGTATACTTGAAAACATAGTGACCCAGGGAATCGACACGTTTATAGACACCTTTGTCCTCACGCTTCACCTCTTTAACGCGGTCGGTATTATGATTATAGAAGCAGTAAATGCGACCATAAGGCGTTTTAAGCATGACAGCATAAGAGGCTTCCGGTCCACCGGCGGGTTCAAGAGCCACGGGGGCAGACCATGTTTTACCCTGATCGGTACTGCGCATTGAGATCACATGCTGACCGGGTGTACCTTCATGACCACTACCAGTGGTGATACAGCAGAGCCAGGCCCCGTCATCGGTTTTTACGATGTAGGGCTGATCGGCATAGTGCTTGCTGGGGATCTCCCATCCGGTTGCTATGTGCCGCATGTCGGGGATCGTTGAAGAAGTGGCCGCAGGGGTAACGGCAGCTGCATGGAAGGTGCAGGTGCAAATCAATAGAGAGAGCGCATGATTGAGAGAAAAATGATTATTCATAAAAAGTGCCTTTATTAAAAAGAGACAGGAACGAAAGAGTCCCTGCTCCGTATTTATGCAGTGTAATGATCCAGAAACAGAAGCGTTCCTGCTCCTGTTATTGCAACAATATAATCGTGCCGGAATCAACTGCGTTAATCTGCACAATCGTTGCCGCCTGCTGCTCGCCATCTGTGGCGGAAAGCATGATTTCATACTCTCCAGTACGCGTGAAGTTTGCGTCAGTGGCAGGGTCGGAAGCATCGGCAAAAATCACATCATTCTGATCACCGGAGATGACACTCCAGCCTTTTATTAGAGTGCTGCCGAAGGGTTGACCGTCATCAGTAACCATCCCTTCGAGAGCAACCAGCTGACCGACCTTGACCAGCCGAACAACAGGGACTTCAATTACCGGAGCGTGGTTGTTGTCCGGATCGGCCGCCAGCAGGAGGGCCTCTTCATCTGTAATGAAACGGGAGTAGACCCGCATTTCATCCAGCACACCATCGAAATTACGAGTGCCATTATTGGCGCCGGTATTGGAGATGATGAACGAGGATGTGAAAGCGGCCGCACCGGGAAAGGCAGTGCTTAAGTTACCTGAAAAGACCTTTTCCCCGTTAACATACATCACCTGTCGCGAACCGCTCGCGGCGGCGCGGCGGTCGAAGAGGATCGAAACGTGGAACCATGTATTCGGGGTGAATTCGGTGCTCCATGACCACGTGTGCTGGGTATCACCAGTGCCGATCCCCCGTGTGGACAAGTCCAGGTGATTATTGGTTGTATTATAGAGAATATAAAAGTTTGGGCCGCAGTTGAAGAGACGCTGGTACTTATTGCCACTGGCCCCCTGCACATAAGCATCATCAAAAAAGAACCAGGAGGAAAAGGTCATCGTTTCGGCATTGGTGGGGAGACTGGCGGCCACGCCCACAGCATCAAGTTTAGGGCCGCGATAGCCGTTACCCGTTTTGCCGGGCTGGAGGAAAGCGAGGTTATTGAGGGAGAGCGTATTGTCAGCGGCGCTGTCAAAGGCTTTCTTCAGGACCGGGTCATCATTCATCTGCCACCAGTGTTCAAGCCCATTGAAGATGTCACCCGAGGGTAGAGCAACAGTAACGGTTATGTCGGCGCTACCTTGCAAGTCGCCGTCATCGGCTGCAAGTCGGACAACATAGGTGCCATTGGTGGAGAAAAAGGCGGCGGTGTTGCTGGTAAAGGCATTGTCAAAAAAGACTGCGCCAGGTCCACTGATTTTACTCCAGCACAGATGCGTGGCTCCGGGGATATCATCGTCAGTAACGGTTGCTTCGAGGGGTACACCGGATCCAAGAACGCTGTTGATTGATGCCTCCAGCGGCGTGACAACAGGAGCGATATTCCCAGCCGGTGGGGCGCTGATGTTACGAGTGACGGTGACATCATTAGAAACGGTGCCGAGCTCGGTGACGGCAGTTAATAGGAAGGTGTAATCGCCGGCTTCCGGCAGGGTAACGGTTGAGGCAGGCAGCCAGGGTGTTTCAATAACGGGCGCATCCCCCGTCGGTGCGGAAACCGTGCTCCAGTTTATTCCAGAGGTCAAATCACGCATAAAAGGGTTGGTATTGATCAAACGCCCCTGCAATGCAGTTGTGTCACGGTAGACGGTTTGATCTGCACCCGCATCGACAGAGAGGGGGCTGTTTTGATAGATGGAGAGTATATCTTTGTCAGAGAGCGGGGCGTCATAGAGGCGAACATCGTCCATCAAGCCTTCAAGCGGACGGATTCCAGTGCTGCTATTATTCCCGAAATAGAAGGACGGCCCAGCTGCGAGGGCATTAAGGAAGGCTTTGGGCGGCAGAGGGTCACCGCAGCGCACGCCGTTGATATAGAAGGTCGGCCAGACGATGCGGTCGGTAGCATTGGTATACTGTTGTTGATAGACAACTGCGGCATGAAACCAAGTGTTGGTCTCAAACTTAAATGGGTCGGGAACACTTGTACTCCAGTTGTTGTTACGCACACCGAGGGTGAACTGGCCCGGAGAACTAGAGGGCATGTGGTAATAGGTGTCGCTAGACACCTGCATAATACGCGGCATGATATTGTTAGTATTCTCCATAAACACCCAGGCAGCGAAAGTCATATTTGAGAGTGTTGGATTGGAGAATCTGGCCCAGGCATCACTGGTGCCGTTAAAATGGGCTGCACGGCCAAAACGGCCGTCCTCCACAATTTCGACACCGGAGCCAATGGTTGCATTTCGTCCATTGCCCGAGGAATCCACCAGAGTCGTGGCATTAGTGGCATCATCGATTCTCCACCAGCCGATCAGACGGTCAGAGAGCTGCGCCTGAGCCAAAAAACCAGTGAATACGATACACAGAAGCATAGTAAATAGTTTCATATTGGATTTCATAACATCTCCTACCTGAAGGATAACAAACTCTTACAGTTAATGCGTAACATTATGATATATCATATTGAAATTGTCAACCGATAAGCCAATATATTATTTATCGTATTCAAGGCAACGAGAGATCTCTCCAGAGCGGTAACTTAATCAAAATTATATTATAATCTACAAAACCCATATATTTCGTAAAACCCAATATTAAAAGGGATAAACACACACAACACCCGTAATCTTCATTGATCTTTCGACAGAACCCCCTGATTTTTGACCATCAACTGCCGCCACCTCAAATACAAAATTCAAATACGGGCTCTGTAAAAAGCATTCGCTGGTTTTGATATATCAAACTAAAGCTACTTTCCGCCGCAACTAACATGTCACGCCGGAGTCTTGACGGAGGAGGAACTGAGCTCTTGTGATATACCCAACTATTTTCTCTAATTATCGGGTTGTTATTCGAATACCCTGATTACGGTGCCGGTGCGGCACTGCAAGAATCCAGTTTCTCCAGAAGCTGCTGCCGGGCAACACTGTAGCTCGCAGCATTATTGGCATAATCGGAACGGATATCTTTGTTACGATAATCCAGAACCATCGAATGAACTATACTATCAGCAATGGGGGCAGCGGCGGCATTATCCTTTGCGCGCAGAATCTTCAAAAGTGCGTAATCCTCAACTCCCTGCTGAAAGGCAGCCATGCGCATTGACCCCGTAAGACCATGTTCGGTTGGGTAGAAAAGCCAGTTATCCCCTGGTGGGTGTCCGGGTGTTGTAGAGCCGTTGGGCAATGGACCAATGCTGCCGGCATAGGGGTCAGCCCCGCGGTAGCCATTAGCAGCCCAATGCAGAATGCCCCCTGCTTTGCAATAATCGGCAACCCACGGCAAAACGCGGCAACGCCATAGCGGCACATCTAAATGACTGTTGGGATGTGGAGGCGAGGGTGTGCAGGCATAATAGATCCAATTCTCTTTTCCTGCCGCTATCCTCTGCTGAATAAGATCAGGCCAATCCTTTGAATACACGTAACCGTACCACCAGGCAGGAACATCCACAAAATCCGAGAACTGATCAAATTCATGATTGAGAGCTTCCGTAATACCAATTCCCGGCATATGCTTGCGAAAGCTCCGGGCCATCTGCTCATAGCGTTGCAATGCCTTGATCCGAGGTTCATCAGTTAGCGATTGAATGTAGCATTTCTGCCATCCATGTTCGCAAAGGTGTTTATAAAAGGCGCTGTAAAAAGCGGGAAGAAAGGCTTGATGATATTCCTCAAATGTAAACTTTAGAGGTTTCTGCGCACCGGTTTTCTGATCAAAAGTGAACAACGAGTGATAACCGCTGATATGCTTGCCGAAAAAACGGGTGAATCCCTGTTTCTTAAACATTGTGACCCAGCGATCAAACTGATCAAAATCAAAGGACCAGCTATTTTCCGACCCAGAATTAATGACAACCCTGATCAACGGATTTTCCGTTGCAAACAGCGGTGTAAACATAACGGTATCGCCGTATTCATGCAGGGTTCGTCCGGATGCTTCAAGCAGCTTCCAATGCTCCTCACTCCACCATGCAGGCGGGGGGCAATCTGTCAGATTCTGCGGTTCCGGCCAAAGCCAGTGAATGACATCCAGCGGACTCTGCTCCGGAAGGGATGTCCGGTAAACCTGTATGTCAAAGGGGGATTTGACCACGCCCTGCCCTTCCAGCGTTGCAGTTAGCTCTCCGTGATATAATCCTGGCTCCGCCTCCCGCGGAATATCGACGTGAACCGCTGCCGCATAGGTGTATCGGCCGTCAAGATCGATCTCAGCATCATCGGTCAGCACCTCATACACATCAAAAGGAGCCTGTCGCACAACCGCTGCGCGAACTGAACTTGAGGGCACTTTTCCCACCTGGGTTCTGGCACAGCCGCAATAGTTTGCCTCAACCTGAACACTCCGAAGAACCTGCACACAGGGAGCATTTTTCAGAGTTATGCCATTTTTTTTTACGGGGGAACCTGCTGATAGCGTGACGCTGCCGGCATCGGCAGATGTCTGCACAGCAAACTGGAAAATAGCCCTGCCCCCGCGGGGCACATGAGCCACACACCTGGAAGCATAAGGAGTGCGGTCAGGATAGAGACGGTCCAGTGGGTCAACATTAGAGAGCTTTAGCAAAGTTCCCTTGGGGAAGGCATTTAAAAATTGTGTCGGGTGAAGAGCGCCAGCTGTAATACGAATCTCATCCAGAGAGCCATTCCACTGGTACGTACTGATGAGAGGAGCCTCTTTTGTTCCGGTGATATTCCCTCCCAGCGCAAATAGTTTTGCGAAATCGGTATCATCGCCCAGATCTCCCTTCCCAGCACTCGCACCCACCGGCGCGCCATCAATATACAAACGCATGGTGCCGGTTGCCCCCTCATCAGGATTCCATATAGCTGCCAGATGGTGGACCCGCCCGTCGTCATAACGCAGGTTCGTAAGAACATGCGCGGTCTCTCCATTATTCGCAGTGGCAAAGAAACGGATTTTGCCGTAGCTCATGATTACACGCCAGCCATAGTACTGCGACATGGCAGAGCGGGTGCCGCCAATCACCTCATAATTGCCTTGCGTTCCTACCGCATTATTTTGAAAGAAGGCCTCAAAGGTCCAGGGTTGGCTGCGCATATCGAGAGACTCATCATACTGACGACGCATCCCCCAGCCCTGTGTCAGACTGCCGGCATTAGCCTGCGGCAAAGTTCCATCAATAAACTTCGGCTTCACAGATTGCGATGCACGCTCAATCAGTACAGGAGCATTGGTGGCTGAGACCTGCAGATCGAGATGATAGGTGCCGACCGCATCCAGAAGATAGCTCGTGCCGAAACTTTCATCAAACTGCCAATACGCGGTAGTTGGTGGAGTGGCTTGCGGAGCAATATTGAGAGCACGCTGGCTCATGCTTTGCGCCAGGAGTACACCCAGTCCAAGCTGTCCGGGGGTGTTGAAGTGAGCATTGTCGGTATGTATCCCCAGACCTTCGGTGTGAATGGTGAATACATGGGGTATCGCGGCAGGAGAACCGGAGTCCTGGTCGATATCATCCAGTGTTTGACGGACGACAACGGATGCAGGCCGTGTTTGATACGGCAGAATGCGGGCGCAGACAAAAGGAATATCCGGTACGGCAAACTGCTCTCGGACACGTGCAATAAAACGGGTAATATTCTGTTCATAGGCTGCACCCGCATCAACGCTGGTTGCGTCGGCCTCACCCTGCACCCAGAGCATACCGGATATAATCGGTGTATCGCCCTGCGCCTGAATGGCAGCCAGCGCATTGGTGACCGTGTGTACAAAGGTGGCAAACTCAACACCGAAGGAGGCGGAGTCGGCAACGCTCGTTCCCGGATGCCAGCTGGTGACCTCATAGTGAAGCGCCAATGTGGTCAGCTTGGTGCCACCTTTAGCGTGCTTGATCAAGGCAATATTCTCTCCGGGGAGCGCCTCTGCCATGCGATAGGCAAAGCTGAGCTCAGAACCGAAGTTACTGGGACTGACACCAGCGGAGGCCAACGAATTCCATTGATTTGCCGGTAATCCCGACCGTACGGAGGGAGAGTGGTACAACTGTATATCCGGCTGTGAAACCAAATTCTGAGGAGCCTCAGCCGCGATACCCACCCCTTCCATATTTGACTGTCCCCCCATCAGAAACACGCGCCACTCTTTCGCGTTGGCGTGTTGGACAAGGATGAGGCAGACGGCAGCCATGACAGAAACTTGCAAGAGAGGTAAAACTTTATAGGACGGCATTTGGTAAATATTCTCCTGTAAAAACTGTATGTATTAAACTCTGGGTTAACTTTTGGCTCTTCCACGCTATTTATGCCCTACGCTCAGTACCTGCTCACGGGCGCTGGGCCAGCGCCCCTCCATTTCAAGCCACACGCGGCGGGTCAGGCCAGCAACTGCAAGTCAATCCGATCGCGGCATCGCCGCGATTCTGGAGGGACCGTGGCCTCACGGTCCGCTATCCGTACGCTCGACACCTGCTCACGGGCGCTGGGCCAGCGCCCCTCCAATTCGACCGGTATCTGGACGACTTATTGCACCATCAGCAATGTACCGGAGGATGCGGCTGTGATATGAATATTAACGGCATTTGACAACTCACCGTCAGTCGCGGAGAGCATCAACACATATTCACCGGTTTTGGTAATTGTGATGGTGGTGGCCGGGTCTGTATCATCCGCAAATATCACTTTGCCGGCATCTCCTGAGACCACCGACCAGGATGTCGCAAGGCTCTGATCCCGGGGCTGCCCGTCATCATAAACCGTGGCCAGTGAACCAACCGGCTTCCCGACCTGAGTGGTTAATGCGGCAGAGGCCTCAATAACAGGCGCATGGTTGTTATCCGGATCCACCGCCAGCAATTTGACCTCCTCCTCAGAGAGCAGGCGGTCATAGACGCGCATGTCGTCGAAAACCCCGTCAAAATTGCGCACTGAACCATTGCCGCCAATTCTCAATTCACCACCGGGGGTGAAGGCCTTTGACCCATCGTATGCAACGGTCAACGCTGAAGAGCCAGTTGAGACACCGTTGACATAGAAGGTCTGCGTCTGTCCGATAGAGGGGTTGGGACGACGGTCATATGTGACCGCGAGATGGACCCACTTACTTTTATCGTTTTCCAGAGAGTAATTTTGCTGGGTCCAGGCATAATCACGCGTTTCCGCTAAATTTTTTGTTGCCAGATAGACCTTGTCCCCGTTGAAATACAGGTAGAACCGCGACGTTCCATAATCAAAGATCCGCTTGCCAATATTATTGGTGTAGGCAGCATCATAATAGAGCCAGAGGGAGAAAGTAAAGCTCTCCGCATTGGTGAAAATCGTGGTCTGCGCATAAGAAGCCGGCACCGGGAATCGAAGCCCGTTCCCGGTCTTGCCTGGCTGCAGAAGGGTCTTGTTACGCAGGCTCAGCGTCTTCGCACCGGCAGAGTCATAGGAACTTGTCAATTTAGGATCTTCATCCATCTGCCACCAGTGGATCAGCCCGTCCGTCAGGTCTCCTGCCGGCAGGTTCACAGTGACTGTCACCTGATCAGATCCCGTTGCCGCACCATCATCGGCCTCCAGTTGAAGAACATAGATGCCATTGGCAGAGAAATAGGCGGTGGTGGTGTCAGTGAAGGTATTGTCAAAGAAAACACCACCCGGTCCACTCACTTTACTCCAGCATACGGAGGGTGTGGCCGAGGGCATACTGTCATCTGTTACAGCTCCTGACAAAGCAATGCCCTGAGAGAAGACGGCCGTTGTTGCCGACCAAGGCAGGGTGACAACCGGTGCCGCATTGCCGGCAGCTTCACCGGAATCGTGGACAATGGTAACATCATTCGATGTTATTCCCTGTTCGCCGACAGCGGTCAGCCTGAACACATGAACGCCATCCTCGGGCAGCGTTACCGATGTCGAGGGCAGGGAGTCATTTTCAAATATCGGCAGATTGCCTACAGGCGATAAGACAACACTCCAAAAACTTGTTGCCGGACGTGCGGCGCTGTAGGGGTTGGTGCTGATCAAGCGGCCCTGCAGCTGGGCAGTTGCGCGGTGACATATCCGGTCTATTCCCGCATCAACGGCAACTGGGCAATTCTGATAGATATCAAGAATCTCACGATCAGAGAGCACCTGATCATAAATACGGACATCATCCATTGCTCCATCAAACGCACGGGTTCCACCGGGACCGGTATTGCCGAGATATCCATAGGTACCTCCCGCTGCCTCCGGCGAATAGTTCTTCGGAGTCTGCAGAGTGCCACAGCGCACCCCGTTGATAAAAAAGGTAGGCTGGGCAATCCAGGCAGTTGCATTTGTATAGTTTCGCTTGATAACAACAGCAGTATGCAACCACTTACCTGTTTCAGCAATAAATGGATCAGTTCCATTAGACATCCAGTCCGCACGGGGGGAAGTACCGATACCAAGGCCGAATCTACCTGGGTTCGCTGTGTTGAACTGATAGTAGCAACCACCCAGCTGAAACATCTTCGGATATGAGTTTGTAAACGAAGTCACCTTGACCCAGGCGGAGAGGGTGAAATTCGTTAGAGTCGAGGGATTGGCAAACTCCGCCCAGGCATCGGCGCTGCCATCAAAAAGCACAGCTTTACCGAACGGCCCATCAATAATAGACGCTCCCGTGCCAAGAGTAGCATTTCTTCCATAACCGGATGAATCCACTAGTGTTGTAGCTCCGGGGGCTTCATCCATCTTCCACCAACCGACCAATCGACCAGAATCCTGGGCATTGACACACATAGCGGTCAATATGACACTCGCACATATCGAGAATACAATTTTATGACACTTCATAACATCTCCTTTGCCTTTAAAGATTAGCAATCTACTTTTATATTAAGTTTTTTCATTATGATATATCATATTGCAATTGTCAACGGCTAATATCACCCTACTTACTCTAAAGCAGATGATGCATCAAAAATCGAACATAAATACTATCTCCCCAACGAAACCACAAACAGAGGGTTTTATAACCATTTAGTCCCTTTATATAAAGGGTTTTATTGCAAATTGGGTGCAAATTTAAACATCCGGCACACATCCAAAATCACCCATCTAAATCAAAGCATACTCATTAACAATAATTTGAACTTAAGCATTTGACATAACAACCGAGGTTTTGATATATTAAAACGCAAAGGAGAACAATGGCCAACTATCTGACAAAGAAAGTTCCAAAAGAGGGAGAGAAAACCCTCTCACGCCGAGTATACAGTATACTGCGCGAGAATATTATTGATGGACTGCTTAAGCCCGGTGAACGTCTGGTGCGCAAAGAGATCGCAACACGGCTTGGCGTCAGCACCCTCCCGGTAATTGAAGCTCTCTATATGCTGGAGATAGATGGCTATGTGGAGAACCGGCCGCTGGCCGGATGCCGTGTACGCTCATTAACAATAGAAGATATCAACGATGATCTGATGCTGCGGGAGGCACTGGAGTGCCAGGTAGCACGTTTATGCGCGCTTAATTTAAAGCCAAGGGACGGCGATAAACTGATGAAACTTGCTCAGCAGGTGGATCGTTTCACCCGGGCCGACACGACTGACCCCACCCTGGGAAACCAGATGCATCTTGAATTTCACCTAGAACTCGGACGTTTAAGCGGATGCGGCATATTCGTTAAAATGCTGAAGAAGGTCTGGTTCCAGCAGTATATGAAGTTCAACAGTCTTAAATCCATTAAGATACTGGATATTCCCAAAGAGTGGCATCAGCTTCTTGTACGCCAACTCCTGACCGGCGACCCCGACACAGCGGAGCAAGCCATGCGCAAGCATGTACAGTTCGGCTCTCAGTTTGACCATAACGCTCTGGAGGCCTATCTCTCCGAAGAGAGTGCCCCGCAGACCAAAAATTAAGCGGCTAGGTACGAGCTGGTCGCGGAGTGGAGAAATTCTAAAGTTCGAGAGTTCGAGAGTTCTAAAGTGAAGAGGTAGCGCCGTTTAAGTTGAAGTTCGGAATCGGGATCGCTATCGGCATCGCTATCGAAAATGCAGTTCGAGTAGCGATACCGATGCCGATAGCGATCCCGAAAGATGGATTTACGTTAAAATCAGATTTTACTTGGTCTTTTAAGGTCAAATAGACAAAGTTTTTGGAAAGCTTATACCCAATGATAGACACAACAAAAAATACCATTTCAAAAAAAAGCAGTTCGTTTGCGTCGATTATAGATCGTGTGGCCGACACATTGCTGGCAAGCCTCAGTGCGAGCATTGTCTGTATCGTACTGACAGCTGTCTTCTTTCGCTACGTCCTGAATCACTCTCTCTCCTGGAGCGACGAATTGGTCCGCTATCTCTTTGTCTGGTTCACGCTGCTGGGAGCCGCGGTCACACTGCGTGAACGTGAACACATTCGCGTCGAGTACTTTGTCGAAAAATTTTCCAGCCGATACCGTCATCAAGTGGAATTTGCAATGCTGATAGGAGTTGCTCTCTTTCATGGCGCTTTGGTGATTCTGGGGGGGTGCTGGGTGTGGTCCACACGCGGCTCGTATACATCAGCACTGCAATGGCCGCTCAACCTTTTCTTTTATGCCGCGTTGCCATGTTCAGCCGCATTAGCTCTCTGGTATGCCATCCGTCGACTGATCCGCGGTGAATTCTCCGAAACCGCATCCGTCAGTGAAGATTGTCCAACTCTGGATAACGGAGGTGACACATGCAACTCCTGATTGGTCTTATGCTGCTGCTCCTGATACTAGGGATGCCGATCGCCTATGCCCTCGGGCTGAGCTCGCTCATTTATATACTTTCTACACCAGAGCTATCGCCCATGATCATTGCCCAGCGGGTTTGCGTGGGAGCTGATTCACTGGTGCTGCTGGCCCTACCCTTCTTTCTGCTGGCCGGCGAAATCATGAACAGATCCGGGATCACCCAACGCCTGACACGTCTGGCACTGGCCATAATCGGTCCGCCACGCGGTGGGCTATCATACGTTGTGGTGGTGGTCAATATGCTGGTGGCGATGGTCTCCGGCGCGGCAATAGCCAGCGCAGCCGCCGTTGGATCAACCATGATTCCCATGATGGAGCGCAAGGGATATCCGCGCGGATATGCAGCAGCCCTAAATGCAGCTGCCGCAACCATGGGACCAATTATTCCACCAAGCGTCGGCTTTATCATTTACGCCTCTGTATCAGGAGCTTCGGTTGGCAAGCTGTTTCTGGCAGGTGCCATCCCGGGGACCTTGCTGGCAGTGGGAACACTGTCGGTTTGCGCCTGGACAGCCTACCGACACGGCTACCCCGGCGGAGACCCACACAGCCGCAAAGAGCTCTGGGACAGCCTACGCAGCGCACTGCCGGCCCTCATGATGCCGGTCATCATTCTAGGAGGTATTTTCGGCGGACTGGTAACACCCACAGAAGCTGGTGCGCTGGCAGTGGGATATGGCCTACTGGCCGGCTTCTGCTTCTACCGCTCTCTACGTCTACGTGATCTCCCCGGCATCCTACTGGTTACAGCTCGTCGCACCGCGTCAATTATGATTATCATTGCCTGCGCCTCCTGTTTTGGTTTTCTGATTACACGCGAGGTTGATGCGGTACAGTTCATTGGATTATTCCAATCTATTACACAAAACCGGAATATATTTCTACTCCTGATTCTGGGATTAATTCTGATGTTGGGTATGGTAATGGAGGGTGGAAGCATTATGATCATACTGACACCCCTGCTCCTCCCGGTTTTAAAGGCATATCAAATTGATATTGTGCACTTTGGAGTGGTTTTCCAGTTGGGGATTATGGTCGGACTGCTCTCACCTCCGGTCGGCATGCTGCTATTTGTCATCTCAGGCATAAGTGGCACCCCGGTACGATCCATTGTACGCAATCTTTGGCCATTCTATATAATGCTGACTGTGCTGATGCTGATAATCACTTTTGTGCCTGATCTCTCTCTGTGGCTCGTGGAACTTTCGGCTGGCAGGCTAAAATAAGAACAGCCTCAGATACTAAATCAATTTTCAGACGCAAATTTTTTTTGACAGGATTACAGGATTAACATGATGTGAATACTGTGTAGATTTTACCACGGAGGACACTGAGAAGACAACGCATACAATTTTTAATTAATTCATAAGCAAAGGAGCCATATGGCTAATACTAAACAGAAGATCCGTAATGGCGAATGCGCCTTCGGTGGATGGATGCTAATCCCCCACCCCTCCATTGCCGAAATCATGGCAGGCGAAGGCTTTGACTGGATCGCGGTCGACATGGAACATGCGGCGGTTGAACTCTCACAGATTGAACAGATCGAGCGGGCGATTCGCCCCTCCGGCTGCGACCTTTTTGTCCGACTCGATGGGGTGAACCCAGTGCTGGCCAAACATGTCCTGGATGCCGGAGCTAAAGGAGTTATTGTTCCCAGCATAATGTCACCCGAAGATGTCGACATCATGACCGCTGCTGTGCGTTACCCACCGCAGGGCAACCGAGGCACCTCTCTCTCACGGGCGCTGGACTACGGACGCAACTTCGACAGCTACATCAGCCAACATAACGACGAAGTCTTTGTTGCCGTGATGCTGGAACATGTGCTGGCAGCAGAACGTGCCGACGAAATTCTCGCGCGACCGGGGATTGATGCGGCCTTTATCGGTCCCTATGATCTCTCCGCCTCTATGGGCATACCTGGGGAGCTCGATCACCCGGATGTACTTGCTGCGGAACAAAAAATTCTGGAAGCCTGTCGCCGACAGAATATTGCACCCGGCTACCACGTTGTACCGCCGGAAGCCGCACGCATTCAGGAGCGCGTTGATAACGGATACCGCTTCATCGGATGCAGCCTTGACACCCACCTGATTATGAACGGCTGCCGGCAACTGCTAAAGAATGTCAAGTAATGCTGCTCAAAATGATTCTGTCCTTAATGATTCTGTCATATATCTTTACTGCGGGGTTTTAAGGCAAAGAAATTGAAGGAATGACATTTTGAAAAATATCGTACTCGCAACCCAGGCTGAATACAACAAAGCTGTAGCGGTCTTCACCGACTCTCCCGAGCTCGAGTGTCGTCCTGTAGCCTCTGATGAGGCCACCCTCGCTGAAACCATTCGCGCTACAGGCTGCCGCGCCGTCGTACTGGGTGTTGACCCATACAAGGGCGAACTTTATGATGCACTAGCCGAAAATGCAGGAGATAAAGGTGCCTTGATCATCCGCTTTGGATTCGGAACCGACAGCATCAACAAACCGCTCGCCAAGGCCAAAGGGATCACGCTGGTCAATACGCCAGTGGACATCCAGACCAGCGTTGCCGAGCTGGCCCTGTTTCATATCGGCTCCCTTATGCGCCGTATTCCACGCCTGGATGCAACCATTCGTAACGGAGAGTTCGCACCCATCTGCGGACGGGAGCTCTGCGGGCAAACAGCATTGATCATCGGAGGCGGCAAGATTGGAATGAAAGTTATGCGCATGCTGCACCTGGGTTTTGGAGTGCGGACACTGGTTTGCGACAGCAGGTCCGAGAGCGAATGGCTCTCAAACACGGGCTGTTCGCATGAAGCCCTACGCGAAACCTTTGGATTTGAAGGCTACTCACAAGATCTAATGACTCTGTTGCCACGGGCAGATATCGTCAGCATCCACCTGCCGCTCACAGATACGACAAAGAATCTGATTGGTGTTGATCAACTCGCGCAGATGAAAACAGGCAGCGTGCTGCTCAACATTGGACGTGGTGGCATTGTAGATGAAGCAGCGCTATATGATGCTCTTACATCAGGTCATCTTGCCGCTGCGGCCACCGATGTTTTCGTCAACGAACCCTATCAACCGGCCAACGCCGATAAAGATTTACGAACACTTGATAATATTGTGCTTACTCCGCACTGCGGATCAAACACCGTTGAAGCCAATGTCCGCATGGGCTCATCGGCGGTAGAGCAGGCCGCTCTCTTCCTTTCGGATGCAACAGATGCATCACTCTGCATCGTTAATTGACCGCTGTTTATTCCTCGCTGAGGGCGCTGAGGGCGCAGAGGTTTGAGTGCTAAAGTGCGGGCCGTTCACTTTGGTGCTTAAACCTCAAAATTGTCTTCTGAAAATTGATCTCTCTTCTATGTTTTCTTATGCAACGCGAAGCGTTGTTGTCTAAAGCTGCGATGCTTAACACAAAAAGAGACGTTTAGAGAAGCTGATTTCGTACATCACACTAGCTCAGTTTGGTTGCGGCGGAAAGCAGCTTTAGCTCTACTTCATTGCAGCAGCAAGCGCCTTAGCAAAATCGCTGCAGCATGTCAGCTTAGCACCCGCCATCAGGCGTGCAAAGTCGTAGGTCACAGTCTTAGCACCGATGACCTTATCCATCGCCAGGATGATTTTATCAGCAGCCTCTGTCCAGCCCATGTAACGCAACATCATCTCACCGGAGAGAATCAGCGAGCCAGGGTTAACCTTATCCAGACCGGCATACTTCGGTGCTGTACCGTGAGTTGCTTCAAAGATAGAAACACCGGTTACATAATTGATATTACCGCCTGGAGCAATTCCAATACCGCCAACACAGGCAGCCAACGAATCAGAGATGTAATCACCATTCAGGTTCAATGTTGCAATCACATCATACTCAGCTGGACGAGTCAGAATCTGCTGAAGGAATGCATCGGCAATGCAATCCTTAACAACAATCTCACGGCCGGTCTTCGGGTTCTTGAAAGAGCGCCAGGGGCCATCACCCATCAACTTAGCGCCATACTCCTTTTTGGCCACCTCATAACCCCAGTCACGGAAGCCACCTTCGGTAAACTTCATGATATTACCTTTATGAACCAGAGTCATACTCTTACGATCGTTAGCAATTACGTAATCAATAGCAGCACGAACCAAACGCTTAGTGCCCTCTTCAGAGACCGGCTTGATACCGATAGATGAACTTTCAGGGAAACGGATCTTATCTACACCCAGCTCCTCCTGCATAAAAGCGATAATCTTTTTGGCATCATCACTCTTTGCCATCCACTCAATACCGGCGTAGATATCCTCGGTGTTTTCACGGAAGATAACCATATTAGTCAGCTCAGGTTTCTTGACCGGAGAGGGAACTCCGTCAAACCAGCGAACGGGGCGTAGACATACATACAAGTCCAGTTCCTGGCGCAGAGCTACATTCAGAGAGCGGATTCCTCCACCAACCGGTGTAGTCAAAGGTCCTTTGATTGAGACCAGATATTCGCGGCAAGCTTCCAGGGTCTCTTTGGGCAGCCATGTTTCAGCGTCATATGTATCAATGGCCTTCTCTCCCGCATAAACCTCCATCCAGGCAATCTTACGGCTGTCGCCATAGGCGGCTTCGACAGCGGCATCCCATACAATCATGGCCGCTTTAGTTATATCAGCACCAATACCATCACCTTCGATAAATGGAATAATCGGTTGGTCAGGCACATTAAGTTTTCCACCGGCATTCATCGTAATCTTTTTGCCAAAATCCGGGACTTTGATTTTATCGTACGCCATTTTAAATTCTCCTAGTTATCTATAAGATATAAAAGTATAGAAAAGAAGACCACTTAATGCAATTGCAACGTGATTCAATGGAAGAAAAGTTTTGGAATGTAGGATTGCTTCTCAGAAGCAATTTTGTGTAGGGCTGCCTAAGCTTCTTGTTTTCCGCGACAAGAGTTGAGAGAATCGGATACACTTAACCGACCAACTTACTCGAATCCTTAAACGCCACAGCTTTAGACAACAACTCAATCGTCACCGGGCCATCATTCAAGAGGCGCACCTTCATGTGTGCTCCAAAGATGCCGGTGCCAACCCGATTTACGCCCATCACTGAGCGGAGCTTTGCCACCAGCTCTTCGTAGAGAGGCTCAGCCTGCTCCGGTGGAGCGGCATTTGAAAAACCCGGACGGTTGCCCTTCTTTGTGCTCGCATAAAGAGTAAACTGCGAAACAATAATCACGCTGCCGCCGATATCCTCTACCGAACAGTTCATATTGCCACCGGCATCTTCAAAGATTCGCAGTGCGGGGATTTTACGAACCAGCCGATCCACCTCAGCCGATCCATCAGAGAGGGTGACCCCCAACAGGATCAAGAGCCCCTGCTCTATCTGCGCAACGACCTTTCCATCAACCTCAACCGAAGCCTCACTCACTCTTTGTATCAATGCTTTCATACTGATTCAGCTTTCCCTTCATCTAAATCAAGATCCTTGATATTTTCCAAATTCTTTATTCCAACAACATACCTGAATCCAACATCGCTGAATCAGGAGAAAACACTGCGTGTTTTGAACGAAAGAAACACAAGCAGGCATATTCAAATACCTGATGGACTCAGCTTTTGAACTCGAAGCCCGATGTAATCATCCACCTTTATCTCCCGCAACCAACTCAGGCGCAGCCTGCTTATAAATCGGCCCTTCACTGCTCTATTCCGCGACTTGTCACGGCGTAAAAGCGAAGCTCGAAGCCGGAAGCGGAATTACGTAATTCGGTGCGCCGAATTACTCTTTGACCAGGATGCGAGTGAAAGAGGCAGGTCCAATCCAGCATTCAACCACCTGTTTTAAGGCTGAACCGGCTTTCTGACGACGGCTAACGGGAAGAGTTGTATTCTTAGGAGCAGCCGTAAGTTCAGCTCCCAGCTGATCCATAATCCAGAAGGCAAACGGCTTTTTCAACTGACTTAGATTAAGTTTGAGCAGCTGATCCTGCGGAGTGGGATTATAGACAAACACAACCAGCACAGATCCGTCCTCAGTCCAGGCCGCGGTAACTGATAAGGCATCCGCATCTTTTCCTGAAGCGGCATCAACTTTCAGAGAGGTAACTGCGGGGAAGCGACCGATCATAGCGCTTATCAATCCGATATCGGTTGAGAGTCGGGTTAAACCATGATTAAGACCGAGCACCTGCTCAGCATAATAGGGCAGACAAACCGGACCATCATAACAGAGAGCCAGGCGGCTGGATGCAGATCCGGCAATCCCCAGCGAACGATACCAGTTAATATAATATTCAACAGGCACCCCCCGCGCTGCAGCCAACTCTTTGGCAATCCGCATTGCACTTAGATTTTTATCGCCCTGCAGCAAAGTATTGGCAAACATAATATGAGTATCATTTTTCTGATTATAGATTTTTATGCGCTCATACGCTCCGGGGGCATAGCAGGTAACAAAGTCGAGCTGCTTACCGGCGCGTTGCAACAGAGTATCCAATGTTTTAATTTGGATACCTTTAAGCGTTGCTCCCACCAGAATATCGGCATCCTCCTCCTTCATGACCTGAATAGTGCGCTGACAGTTATCCGCCAGTATAAGAGGAGATATAAGAGCTCCAGCTTCGGGAACCACCAATTCCCAGTGCTTAACTCGCAGTGGATCGCCCAGGCCATTACGCTTGCGCAATAAAGCCAGAGGGTGCGGGTCATCAGCATTGCAATAGGCCACCCAGTCAGCGGCCAGTTGCGCAGCGGCATTCAAGTCGGCAATGCGTGTATCCGTGCAACCGGAGGTATAGAGCGGCACGCATATCAAGGGTTCAACCCCTACTGTACGACAGAAGTCAACATACTCAGCTGTACCAAAATCGTGATGCGTCAGACCGGTTTTCTCCGGTTGCACAGCGAAACGTCTGGAGAGATCGCCGACGCCATCATACCAGTTGTAAAAATCCATACCACTCACAACCGGCCATCTGAAAAAACCGGCACCGGTGCTCTGCAGAACATTAATGCTCGCGCCCCGCCAGATTGAAAGAGAGTCCTCAGGCAGCAGCGAAAACCCGCGAATCGAAACTTCGCTATCTGGTTGTATCAAAAAAGAACAGAGATAAACTCCATCCTCTTCCGGGATAAACTCCCATTCGAGTGCACTGCCTTTACTCCAACGCGAAAGCTTCTCCTCAACAACCATAGGTGGACGCGCACTACCTTCTCTCTGCAAACGCAGATTAATAATCCGCTTCCCCCGGATTTTGCTTCCAAAAGCGCGGGCAACATAAATTTTGCCTTTTAAAAGATGACCGCTACGTAGCGTCAAACCCTTCTGCTCAGCTGAGGTGTTATTAAGAATAACGGTTATCTCTCCCGATTGAGGATCGATCTTCTGTTTAACCAGAAGTCCGATTTCAATCCTCTCATTTAATTTCTGAATCTCGTGCTGCAAGGCATTGGCTGAGAAACACTCTGCATAAAATGAAGAGTTATCCCGCGCCGGTATTCCCAGTTGAAAACCCAAAGTCAAGGGAACTTTAAGAGAGCACAGCTCATCCGGCATAATGGAAACTTCAAGATCGGCCGCACCTATACTTTGCATTACAAACGCAACAGCAGCGAAACAAACACATAATAAATATCTTCTAATTTTCATCTTATCTCCTATTTACAGTCTACAGTCTACAGTCTACAGTTGACAGTTGACAGTGTTCATTACGAAGCGAACCCCTTTGCATATGTTGCGTCAGGCAAAACATGAAGCCAATGGTCAGATCCGAGGCAACCACACGATGGCAAGGCACCTCAGGAGCCAGGGGATTATGGCGCAGAGCTCCGCCAACCGCCCGAGCCGATCCGCAGTTAATCCGTCGGGCCAGTGCACCGTAGGTGGTCACATAACCACATGGCACCTCCAGCAGAGCATCAAACACCCGTTGACGAAAAGGCGTGATCTCCGGGTGGTTCTGCATTCTATCGTAAATCGTACTCATTTTATTATGGGCCGTATGAAGAGAGTCGCCTGCGGCGACAGGCTGCGCTGTGGGCCGTATGAGCCATATGGGCCCAATGTTTAAAAATTACACTTTAGCTCTCTCGCACTTTAGAACTCTCGCACTTTAGAACTCTCGCACTCGCGCACTTCTTCACATCATATTCACGGCATCCACATCAATACTCATTCTAACAGCTTCCCCTGGGCTTTGACAGGCCATAAGCGCCCTTAGTATTTTAACCATTTTCATAGTTGAGGGAGAGCGCATCAAGATCTGATAACGGTAAAAACCGCGTGCTTTTGGCAGAGGAGCCGGAGCCGCATCAGAGACAATCACAGATGGAGAGCCCTTTTTCAAGGCATCAGCATAACACTTTGCAGCCAGAGCGGTCTTCTGCTCCGACTTACCTCTAAATATCAGGCATACCAAATGAGTAAAGGGAGGATAACACCATTCACGGCGCTCTTTCAACTCTCTCTCAGCCAGAGTCTCAAAACTTTCGAAGCCACCGGCCACACGTATAGAGGGATGCTCAGGAGAGTAAGTCTGAATAAATACTTCACCCGGCAGATCGGCCCGTCCGGCCCGTCCAGAAACCTGCGCCAGCAGCTGCCAGGTCCGCTCACTGGCACGAATATCGGGCATATGCAAACTGATATCCGCATTCAGGACTCCGACCAGGGTCACATTGGGAAAATCAAGTCCCTTGGCTATCATCTGGGTTCCAATTAAAATATCAGCCTGCTTGGTTCTGAATATAGTCAGCAGTTCATCGTGACTGCTTTTACGAGTGGTTACATCGGCATCCATTCGCAAAACCCGGGCCTGAGAAAAACATTTTCTGAGCGCGGTCTCTACTCGCTGAGTACCATAGCCTGCATATTTGAGAACAGGCTCACCGCATTCAGAACAGGTGGCAGGAACATGTTTCCAACCGCCGCAGATATGACAGCGCAGACAGGAATCAGATTGATGATAAGTATAGGCCACATTGCACTCCTGGCACTCAGCCACATGACCGCACTCAGGACACTGCAAAGAGTTGGAGAATCCTCGCCTGTTCAAAAAGAGGATAGTCTGTTCCCCGCGTTCCAGACGTAATTTAATGGCCTCCATCAAAGGGGCTGAAAAGATCTGGGCATGCCGCGCACTGGCAGCCTCAATACGCATATCCACAATATAGACATCCGGCATAGGCCGATCTGAGACCCGTTTAGTCAAAGCCACATGATTATACTTGCCGCTCTGGACATTATTCCAGCTCTCCATAGAGGGTGTTGCAGTACCGAGCACGACAACACATCCCTCCATGACGCCACGCACAACAGCCACATCCCGGGCGTGATAACGAGGAGTTTCATCCTGTTTGTAGCTTGGTTCATGCTCCTCATCCACCACAATCAGACCCGGATTCCTGACAGGGGCAAACAGAGCGGATCGCGGGCCAATCACAACATCAGCTTTGCCGCTGCGAATTCGGTGCCACTCATCAAAGCGCTCACCTTCGCTGAGGGCGCTGTGAAGAACGGCAATCCTCTTACCGAAACGGGCGGCAAAACGCTGTACTGTCTGGGGGGTCAGCGCAATTTCAGGAACCAGCACTATCGCACCGCGCCCCTGCTCAAGCACTTTGGCAATGGCCTGTAGGTAGACCTCTGTCTTACCTGAACCGGTCACACCATGCAACAGAATCGGAGCGGTCTTTTCCCCATTGGCCGACTGATCGATTAACGCAGAGATACTTTTCAATGCCGCGCTTTGTTCGGGCATGAGTTCCATCGGCCGGGTTGGAAGCACCTTGCGGTTAGCCAAAGGGTCGCGCCAAACCTGACGGAGTTCGATCTTAACAGCTCCGCTCTTTTCCAGATTACGAATTGTCCCGGGAGCGCATGAGAATTCACGGGTCAGAAAACTCAGCCAACCTCCGCCTACCCGCTTAATCTCTGTAAATAGCTCGCTCTGTCGTTTGGTAAGCTTGAAATCTCCTTGTTGTATCTCAACATAGATCTGCTCTTTAGAGCGCATGGATTTAGAGCGCACTGCGGCGGGCAGGATGCAGCGCAAACTCTGTTCGAATGGGGCGCAGTAATAATCCGCCATCCATTGAACCAGCTTAAGCAGATTCTCTGAAACAAAAGGTATCTCATCTGAGATAGCATTGATGTAACGCAGTTTATACTGTCTGCCCGTGCTTTGTTCCGCAGGCTTGCCTGAAAAGAGAGGGAGCTCGCTCTCATCCGAACCGCCCCCCTCCAGAACTTCGACCACATAAGCATCAACAACCCGACTACCTAACGGGACCCTGACCCGCAGCCCCGGTTTGATTTTAGGGACAAGCGCTACCGGCACTGCATAGTCATACAGCTTATCAAGAACAACCTCTGTGGCAACACGTATAATCATGAAAAATTCAACACCCAACAGCCAACAAGAAATATCCAATATCCAAGGAGAGCCGCTTCCTCCTACGCCAAGACTACAGCAGGATATGTCGCTCCAGGCGTGGTCATCCTCCTTAGTCCTACAAGGCGAAGCTACAGCGAAACCGGCTGACCTGCCTCACACCGGATCGCGGAGTTCGTAAAAAGGGGAAACCTGAAATAAAATAAGGGAGCAGCAAGCTGCCCCCCCTGTTTCAAAATAAAAACCATCAAACCTACTTATTGAGCCTCTTCTTTTCCATCAGGGCTAAGATAAGTCAAAGGATCGTTATCTGTACCAATCGTTGTCATGAAAGACTGACGATTGTAAATAATCAGAGGTGTTGCATATTTGGCACGGATCTTAAACATTCCGCCGCCCTTACGAATAATAACCGCACCTTTATTGGAGAAAGGTGCTGCATAAGTCTCGCCGAGTATTATTCTTTCACTGCTTGGCACATCCTCAATATCTGCATAAAGCGAAGCTCCTGGAAGATTACGTGTGACGAGAATTGGAATGATATCCTCCATCTCATCACGCACATTACCGGCAATTGTCCACATATTATTAGCTGGCAACAACTGTCCTTTGCCAGCGTGAGCAGGAACACCAGCACCCGCCAGTTTAGAAAAATCAAAACCGGCAATATAAGGACTCCAGTCAACAGTACCCAGATTTTCACCATCATTCAAATCATAAAAATAATCACAACTATTGTCATATGGCGTATCTCCAATATCCAAATCACCTTCGCTATTGACTGCGTCGGGGGCGGTCTGCGGCCATACATTACCCAGTCCAAGAGGTTCCCGTTCTGTGTTAGCACCTGTAATTGCAACATATATATCACGTCCGCGTGTGCCGACGGCCGTCATATTAGCCTGCATCACCGCATTTGAAATCGCGGGGAATAGCGCTGCTGAAAGAATACCAATAATACCAATAACAACCAGCAATTCAACCAGAGTAAAACCTTGTTTTTCAGAAACTGTCATATTAATTATCTCCTTACCCGTCACTTGTAGAGGGTTTCTTTTTTCATTGTTTATATTGTGCCACTGAATCTGATAAAGGTCAAGTGCCGTAAATAATTATTTTTAACTAAATTTCAGAGCGCAGGCAATCACCGGATTTGAGCTGATGTCCATTCAAAAATGCTCCTCCATCCATACGGCGGCTTCCATCAGGCTGAACAATCAGCAGGTTCAAGCAGCCATCTCCGGTTTTAACCACGGCACCACTGGTTTTAACGGTGCAAATGGCTCCAGGCCGCAGAGAGAGCGGGCAGTGATCGCACTTGGGTTCAACCTCGGCAGAGATCACTTTCAAGCGTCCGATGGAGTGATGTTTAATGACATGTTCGGGAAGAAATGTATACATACCAGGCCATGGATAAAAAGCCCTGCTTTTTCGTTCAATAACAGCCGCCGAATCGTACCAGTTGATCAAACCATCGTTCTTTTTTATCTTGGGTGAAAATGTGGCTTCCTCATGATTTTGGGGCGTTGCAGGAAGTTTGCCCTTAATCATCAGCCGCAACGCCTTAACCATGGTCACCGCGCCGAGAATTGCCAGGCGCTCCATATAGCTCTCACCGGTATCATCGGAGCAGATAGGTTCAATGGCCTTAAGAAGCATGTCGCCATCGTCCATGCCCTCATCCAACTGCATAATGGTCACGCCCGACACCTCATCACCGGAGGTAATCGCGGATTGCACCGGCGCCGCACCCCGATACTTGGGAAGAAGCGAGAAATGCCCGTTAATACAGCCATGCGGCGCCATATCCAGAAGCCGCTTACAAAGGAGCTGTCCAAAAGCCACCACAACAATAACATCCGGCTTCAGAGCCTCAATCTGAGAGAGCACAGCGGGATCATTGACCTTTTCCGGCGTGATAATCGGAGCCAACCCCTTTTGCACGGCATAAGCCTTGCACGGACAAGGGGTTAAAACCCGGTTACGACCGGCAGGTCTGTCGGGTTGCGTAACCACCCCCACTACTTGGAGCGGAGGAGTGCGTAAAATCGCCCGCAATGTGACAGCCGCCGCATCGGGCGACCCCATAAATACTATTCTCATAACTAACTCCTAAAGCGGGCTCTGCCCGCAACCCAGCTTGAAGCTTGTGGCTTGTAGCGTGTAGCTTGCTCTGCATTTTTGCTACCAGCTACAGACTACCAGCTACCCGTATTTAGCTGATTTCTCAATTTCTTGTTTTTATAACTCTCGCACTTTAGAACTTCTTCCATCTTCTGAAAGGAGGACCTGCGCACCTCTGCATACAGATTACATCCATACGTATCCATACCCACCACCAGGTCAAGAGAGTCCGCCTCCAACTTCCACATAGCCTCGGTCGCGCCAAACTCATCCAGAAAATACACATCATCCACTTTTTTTATACCACGGGCCAGCAAAGCAGCAGCCCCGCCGGTTGCCTGCAAATATATGCAGCCATAGCGTTTACAGGCATCAAGGGTTGCCTGGCCCATGCCTCCTTTGCCGATGATCACGCGGACCCCATGACTGGCAATCACCTTTGCCATATAGGGTTCCTCTCGGATCGAAGTTGTCGGCCCAGCGGCTTTCACTCTCCAACCCTGATCTTCCCTGACCACAACCGGCCCGCAATGAAACAATGCGGCATTGTGCAGATCAACAGGCAGCTCTCCGCCCTCCGCCATAAATTTATGCAACCGATCGCGACCGGTATAAATCGTTCCGGAGAGCCTGACGCCATCGCCAGCATGCAGTTCTTTAATTGATTGGAGCGTAAAGGGATATTTCAAAGTTTTCATACAAATTTTCTCCTCTGAGGACCATGCAACGATGAGCCTTATGGGCCAAATGAGCCCTATACAAGGCAGCTAGGGGAACCTGTGGTCGTTTCACGATTTCAGTTACAGCCAAGTCACAGACTGATCAATAGCGATTCGCACTCCACCGCGACGGCAGGCCCAGCACATATAGGCAACACTAACAAAATAGGATGCAGGCAAGCGTGCACGCTCTCCAATTTTGACCCCCAGCAAGGTGGTTTTACCCCCCATACCCATGGGCCCAATACCCAGTTGGTTCGCCTCATCTAGGACCTGATTCTCAAGTGCGGCCAACTCCGGTTTTGATGAGCTGTCATCCAAAGAGCGCATTAACTGTTCTTTGGCTACCTTATAACTGCCCGCTCTGTCGGATCCAATGCAGACCCCCAACACACCGGGAGAGCAACCAAATCCCTGTGCATTATGAACCGCTTTAAGCAAACAGATGCGTACCCCTTTCAGGTCGCGTCCCGCACCCAACTCAGAGTCGGGCAGCGTAAACTGACAGCTCATGTTCTCACAGCCCCCGCCTTTTTGCAGTAGGCGGACCTCCAGATCACTCCGTTGTTCCTGATTAAAAAAACAACCCGGTGTACCCTGCGCAACATTGATATCAATTGAAGTTCCGCTAACACTCTCAATCGTATTCTTGCGTAGCCATCCATTCTCCGTTGCCTGCCGCACAGCCTCCTCGGCAGCCAGCTGCAGAGGCGCAGTATCGGTTCCCGCTGGAACACGCCAGTAAAAAGTCAGTGTTCCGGTATCCTGACAGAGAGGCGTAGACTCCTGCCGAGCCAACTCCGTATTCTGGATCACAGTATCAAGCATCATTTTGGCATGAGAGCCGGGACTCTCCTTTTCAGCGGCCAACGACAAAGCAAGTTTAATATCTGCTGGCAGATCGCTTGTTGTACGGCGAATCAACTCTGTTAAAGTTTCAGTTAATTTCATAAGTTGCTATTCTCTCAACTTCTTGTTTATTATGCACATCTTATCTCTCACAGAGACACGGAGTTCACAGAGTCAGATATGGATAAATCATTTAATATCATACCTTGCATATTTTTTTTCTGATATTTTATGCAACGCGTAGCGTTGTTGACTAAAGCTGCGGTGCTTAATACACAAGCAGACAAACAAAGGTAATAGCGCATGCACATCACAAGAGCTCAGTTTGGTTCCGGCTGAAAGCAGCTTTAGTTTTTATACACCCATGGATTATCCGGGCCCAAAGCGGCCATCAGCGCATCTGCATAAGAATCATCAATATTCAGATTATCCCGTCCTCGTCCAAGCTTAATCAACGGCTTGCTCGCTCCATGAAAGTCCGAGCCGCCGGAGATCATCAGATCCAGTTTTTTTGCAATCCTCAAGAGGGCAATAATCTGTTCATTATCATGATCTGCGTGATAAACCTCAACTCCAGCCAGGCCCATTTCTTTAAAACGAGCCAACTCCTGTTCAAGACGAGTATCATCAATCCAGGTAAAGGGATGAGCACAAAAGGTCAAACCACCCGCATCCTTAATCATTTTGACAGCCTCTTCAGGATAAAGACGATAGCGATCCACATAAGCGGGTGCCCCTTTTGCCAGATAACGATCAAAAGCTTCCTGCACCGTGGAAACATATTCACGGTCAATCATTGCTCGGGCAATATGCGGACGGCCAATCACATCTTCGCCAGCACAAGCCTCAACGGCATCCCACTCAAGCGCAACACCGATATCAGCCAATTTTTCCAAGATCCGCTCATTACGCCAAGCACGTCCATCCAGAACACGCCCCAGCAGCTCTTTAACCTGAGCATTCAGCGGATCAAGACCATATCCAAGAATATGCAATGTGCGGTCAGCAAATTCCTCATCCAGAGCAGCACTGATCTCTACCCCTGAGATTCCGCTAACACCCTCAGTCCGACAGGCATCTATAAAAGCTGGCACCCCCGCCATATTATCGTGATCAGTCAGAGCGATTGTCTTCAGGCCAAGTCGCTTGCACTCAGCAACAATATCTGCCGGAGCATCAGATCCATCGGAGAATGTAGAGTGAATATGCAGATCTATCATCATTTATCCTTCATAAATCATATAATGACAACAGGGTATCACTCTCAATCCCTGCAAAGAATCCGGCAATCGCCGTATCATACTGCGCGGTATGCGCAAAAGCCTTTTTCATCAGCTTCAATCGGGTATCCAGCCCAACGCATCCATTACCGGAGGAGAGTTCATCTATCAGAGCACTGTAGTCTGCGGGATCAGTCACAGAAGTCACCCTAAGATAGTTCTTGGCTGACGCACGCACCATACAAGGTCCGCCAATATCAATATTCGTACGGGCCTCCTCGGCCGTCACTCCCGCACGGGCAATCGTCTGAGCAAAAGGATAGAGGTTCACAACAACCATGTCCAGGGCAACACCCTGCGTACGTTTCAAATCCTGCTGATGAGCTTCATTATATGTTTCGCTCAACAATCCCAGATAAATCTTAAAGTCGAGAGTTTTCACCAGACCGCCCTGCATCTCCGGCTGACCGGTATAATCCGATACTGAGACCAGATGCTTTGCCGCCAGCTCCTCTCCCAGAATTCTCTGGACAGCGGCATAGGTGCCACCGGTAGAGTAGATCTTAACATCAGGACAGCTCTTAATCAGCCCTGGAACAAACTCCTCCAACCCGCTTTTATCAGAAACACTCATCAAAACACTTCTAATTGATACACTCTTATCAATTTTACTGACAATATTCAAAGCCATAAAAACTCCTTGTCTGAAATCACTTAAAACAATGTTATAGGATAAATCTTATACCACCTGTTTGGCAACACATTTTGAATCGAGCCAGGCGAATACCTAATTTTAAAAGACTGAACCTGTTTTCGTGATTTATTTAACATATAAACCTCTCCGTTGCGGCTGACCAGCATTGTACCGCCATCCAGAAGACGCCGTGCAGAGCTAATGTTTTTATAGGTATCAGCAATAACCTTCACCCTTTTGCCATCCTTCAGACTGTACTCACCCGCACCATTGCCATGAGAGACAAGAACCGATGTTCACGAGCACAGACAATCAAGGCCATCAAAAAACAAATACTGTCATCATATAATTCATATTAAAACCTGTTTTTCCTTAAAACTAGAGGAGAAATCATACCAGAATTAATGTATTGAGTCTAAAGTTGCTTTCAGCCGCAACCCAATTTCTTGACAGGATTGCCGCTCCCTGCGGTCACTGCCACCACAAGGGTGGCCTTACTGCGTTTTTCCAGGATATTACTGCTCCAAGAATTATTTCTCACAGAGTCACAGAGAACACGGAGAGAAAACCACTAAAGATATTACTCTGTGAACTCTGTGCCTCTGTGAGAGATAAAAAACGTGCATAACAGGACAAAGATATGAAAGATAGTCGTATGAAGTTGGACGGGCAAATCACAAACTTGACATTAAACCCGTAAAGGTATTTACTATTACACAATTATAAACAATACAAAGAGGACCTTACGATGAAACATCTTAAAACCGCCGCCTTTCTGGCGATGACATTAACCCTGGGTGTAGCCTACAGCCAGAGCTGTAAATGTTCCGACGCAAAAGCCTGTCCGAAATCCTGTGTTAAAGCAAATACAACTGCGAATGGATTTTTTATCAAAGACAACGACAGCGTTGTATTTCTGGGAGACAGCATCACCCAACAGAAACTCTACACGACTTACATTGAAGCCTATACCCTGACCCGTTTTCCCGAATACAACCTGACTTTCCGTAACTCCGGCTGGGGCGGCGATACGGCATGGTTGCGCAAACGTTGGAAGACAGATGAAGGCAAACTTTTTTCCGCCACTGGCGAATTGCTTGAAAAAATGGTAACCGAGGCCGTTAACAAAGGGCTCGAACGCGATATTCTCCCACTCAAGCCCACAGCAGTAACAGTTAACTTCGGCATGAACGATCACAGCTATCAGGCATTCCGTCCTGACATCTTCCGCGCCTATAAACGCAGTCAGGAAGAGATTGTGCGCACCCTCAAAAAGAACGGCGCCCGTGTTGCCCTGCTGACCCCCCAGCCGATTGAGGACATGAAGAAAGACCCAAAAACAGATCCCCGCAATCAGTCTCTATGTAAATTCTCTGACGGACTCAAAGAGATCGCCGCTGCAGAGGGTGCTGAATTTGCTGATCAATTTACTCCCTTTATGGAGATGATCTGCAAACGTACTGAGGGACAGAGCAAAACAATCGGTGAAGGCGATGCCGTTCATCCCGGTCCATGCGGTCACACAGTTATGGCCTGGGCTATACTCAAAGAGCTTCAGGCACCAGCTATGGTCTCAGCTGCCGTTATTGACACATCCGTAAAGTGGTACGAATTCCTTACAAAAAAGGTTGTTACGAAAAACTGCACGGTCTCCAACTTTTCATATAAAGATGGCATTCTCTCATTCGACCGTCTGGACAATGCGTTACCAATGCCTATTGACAAGCGCGCCCTCAATGCTCTCAAACTGGAAAAAATCACCTGCGACCTGAACCGCTATCCGATTTGCGTCAAAGGGCTGGCTGATGGCGAGTATGACATTTTAATTGACGGAAAAAGCGTCGTTAAAATCACATCCACAGAGGGCAAGGCCTGCACCAACCTGGCGAAGGTTGCAACTCCTGCCAGTGCACAGGCCGATAAAATCCTGACTCTTGTGTTCAAAAAGAACGAAGTTTACTTTAACCGCTGGCGCAATGTGCAGCTCAAGGGTGGTGATGCCGCCAAACTGGCTGAGCTGGACAAGCAGATTGCTGATTTCGAAAAGCAGATCAATGTCCTGCGTAAACCCGTAGTGCATCACTTTGAAATCAAACCGGTTAAATAAATTTATTAAGCCCTTCATCGAAGGGCAAGGTCCCGCTCAGCCGGATTGATCCTTAAAAACATGTTGTCGGAGGTAGGTCGAGCGCTACGAGCTCGACCAGAAAAGTTGTTGCTGCTGTGGATCGGGCTCGTAGCGCCCGACCTACGTTGCTACACATATGTTGCTCCGCGTAGCGGGACAACATCAGATTATGATAATGGCAAGGATTGCCAGACGATCAAAACGAACAAAACAAGATCCATCTATGAAAAACTTTATGCTCTCTCTCATGACGCTCTGCATTTATGCACTAACTGTATCCCCCTGCAACGCAGAGGATAAAAAAGTTGATCCTGCCGCCAAATTTGCAAAAGAGCCCAGCAGCGGCAAGGCCATCAACGAAAAAGCCCAGACTACTGTTACCGACCGCACGACCAATCCGGAGTTTTCAGCAGAACAACGTGGCTGGGAAAAGATCCTGGCAGAAAACCTCGGTGGCTTCTACTATCCGCTCTACATTAAATCAAAGGCCAGGGGGAGCATTACAGCATGGGACTATGTTAAGGACGATCCCGCGCTACCACGTATTCTGATTATCGGCGACTCAATCTCACGTGGATGTACTGTGCCGGTACGTAATGCACTCAAAGGCAAAGTCAATGTGCACCGGGCACCTGCCAACTGCGGACCAACCCACTATGGATTGCAAAAGCTTGATGTCTGGCTGGGCGATGACAGCTGGGACCTGGTAGTATTCAATTTCGGAATTCACGACCGCCGTACTAAAACCGAAGAGTACACCGCCAATCTGGAAAAGCTGCTTGCGCGCATTAAACCTCGCACAAAGAAGATCATGTGGTATACATCCACTCCGGTTCCTGAAGGTGCCAATGAGTATGTCGAAGGCTCCATCGATCGTCTGAATGGAGTTGCCACTCCATTGATGAAAAGTCACAAAGTACCGGTGATTGACCTGCATGCATATATTCAACCCAAAATTGGCGAGTATCAGCTTCCCAAAAACTGCCACTTCAAGGGCGAGGGTTATGAGTATATGGGAGCATTCATTGCGGAGAATATTCTGAAGCAGCTGGCGGCCCGCAACTAAATATCCTCACCACGAAGATCACAAAGTTGAATGAGTAAATCATTCTTTTCTTCGTGTCCTTCGTACTACTATCATTCATTTTCGTGTTTTTTCTGTACGTTTTTTATCTCTCACAGAGGCACAGAGTTCACAGAGTAATATCTTTAGTGGTTTTCTCTCCGTGTTCTCTGTGACTCTGTGAGAAATAATCCTTGGAGCAGTAATATCCTGTTAATTCTGTCAAAGAATTTGGTTGCGGCTATGCTGCGCTATGGGCTCCGTGGTTGAAAAAAACCTGCAAAAAAATCAAGAATATTACTGTTTGTAGCACATAGAACTCAAAGTATTTCTTTGTGTTCCTTGTGATCTTTCGTGGATAATAAAATTTCACCCAGTAAACTCAACGCACCTTGACGCAGGTGCTTTCATGCAGCCAGACCGTGTTGTCATCCGGCAGCCGGGCTGATACCCAGCCGCCCTCTTCAGCCAGCCACTCAAACTCGACTGCGGGATGCAGCACACCCTCATACGCAGGAGCATAGGCATAGCCCGGCCCCAACCGCGCCCCGACACTCTGAATCACAACTCCGCGTTCCGGTTGCAGGAGGGAGTACAAGATTGTGATCAGGATAAACCCCAGCACGACACCACAGCCAGTCCAGAAACGCCGATCTAATTTAAAGCCCCATATCCGCGAGAGAATATAAACACACCAGAGCGACATATATAACACGGACAGAAATCCCAAACGCAGATAGATGTTCCAGCGACAGAGCTGCTGCCACATAGTAACAATCACCGAGCTTAAGCCACCGGAAGCTGGAAAATCGTCCGGTCGCTGAGCACGGATAAACGCAATTCCCTCACTAATTTCACGATTGAACGGAGCCCGACTTTCAGCAGCCAGATAAGCAGCTAATGCCCGACCACTCTCACCCGCAAAAAACCAGCTGTTACCTGCATTGAAATGAAACCCGGCACTCTCAAAAGCCAAAGCCGATTCTACAAACAACGGACATGCTTCATCAGGTCGCGCAGCCTGTAACGCCATAGCCGCGGTAAATTTATGAGTAGCTGTTTCTAAATCAATGCGGCTCTGAGAGCCGCCACTACATTTACCTGATAATGTAGTGACCTTTTTATGAGAGGCATTGTCCGCAAGTGTTAACAACGGCATTAAGAACAAAAGCAGCACCAAAGCTTTTGTAGCCCGATCAATAGCCTTCACCAGTTTCTTAACGCCTATACGGCTCTCAGCTTTATCTCCGACGGGCGAGTATTTTTTCACATCAAGTGATTCAAAATAATCCCGGGCCATCTGCACCACCTCAGAGCAAAGTCCATGCGCCTCCAGTTCACTCGCACAGCTCTCCTGAGTCATAGCCTCGGCGCAAAGTCCAAATCGATCAGCAATATACTCACGCAAAGCAAAGTCCTCATCTTCAGCGAGCAGTCTTCTGAAACGGCTCAGCGCCTTTGAAGCCCGGGCATAATCCGCATCCGTGCGGCAGCGTTCCAGATGCCTCACCCGCTTGCGGATCAACAACCATGCAACCGGAGCAAGCAACCATATCAGAAAGGCTCTCCGGCCTATAAACTCAATCATTTCATATCCATTCATAAGCACCACGCTTTGTTTTCTGTTAGCTCGTATTCCTGACAAAACCTTTTGACCACTCTTTGCTCCGCCTCGATCCGGGGTGTAGACTTTTTTATCACCATCCGGAAGAACCGATATAGGAAGCGGGGCTGTACGTACCATGCGATACGCTCCCCTCTCAACATCAAAAATTTGAATAGCCAATCCCGGCACATAGTCAATATCACAACGCAATGGGCGTACCGCATAAACAAAATGATGACTGTTAACAGAGACGGATTCATGAATGGGTTCGAGCGTCAATTTAAATGAGGGCCCAATGTTTTCCAGCACCGCATCCGGGAGGGCTGCCAGCTGTCGGCCAAAGGCCATATTCGTCAGTGTCACCTCATACATCATAGGCTGTCCCACCACAGCCTCTACAGGATTGATGCTTGCGGCAGCACTCAATCCACCAGCCACACCGCAGTAAAGCGAAGTGCGTCCTTTTTCAGGTAAAGCAGAGACTTCCAAAGCCGGGATAGCGACCGTCTGATAGACTCTTTCAAAACGGTTGCCAGCATCCGGATGAGCAAAGAAATTATTATTGAAATAACTTGGATACTGATTACTGCTCTCTTTTTCAAGCATGAAAGCACTGGCAATCCGCAGCTCATCAAAGCTGTAACGACCGGCCTTTTTAGCCACCAGCATATATTTAAAAGCAAGACTCTCGCCCTGCGCATCATTCATCTTTCGGGCGATAATCCGCTGCGCATTAACCGGCACTCCAATGCGCTGTTTTTCAGGAAAATCAGGATCAACAGGATAGGCCACAAATCCATCGTTGCGCAACACAGGAATGTCCAGCATCAGCTCGCGATATTGAATGAGAGGAGTTTTACTATACCATTTGACGTTCATCTCAACTGCCTGATCAACATAAAGGTTTGTGGAACTGAAAGCAATTTCAATGTAACATTCCTCGGCGCGATGCGGCTCATCCACAACCAGCCGCAAGGGAGAGGTCGACAAAGACTTTTCTCCAATTGTGATAACTGCCGGTGCAATAGTGAGAGTTCCTTTTTCAGAGGCCACAATCTCAACCCGGAAGCTCATGATACTCTTTTTATTATACGGTGAGCGATAACCATGCGAGATAGATGCCACAGTATAACCATCGCCTTCCTCGATAACCGGACGATCCAACTCCTCATCCGAAGTCACATCAACCTGCAAATAGAAGGGCTCATACACAAAACGGCTCTCGCTCATCGCCTTGACGGTGATGATAGGCTCTACAGCAAAGAGGCTGCATCCGGCAAAGAACAATATTACAGTGATTGCGGCTTTTTTTATATATGTTGCTTTATCGTACATTTCAGGCTTTAGGCTTTGGGCTGTTAGGCTTTAGGGGTTTTATTGCGCACACCCCTCAACAATATTTGATACAATTGACACAGCCGCTCTTCGCATTTGTGATGTTAATCCAAACATCTCTTCTTTAGGGAATGCCTTTGTTACACGGTAAACCTGAATCACGAAACTGTCCGCTAACTGAAACGCAACTAATTTATTATGATCTCTCATAAAACTCTCCATTCACTCTAACGCGGCAGCGCCGCAACCTAACTTTTTCATGTTATGCGCGAAATTTTATCACATTCTATGGCAGGTTGTGTGATAGTCATTACCGCATTAGCAAACAACGCTTCGCGTTGCATAGAAAACAATATTAAAAGTCAAACATCCTGTTAATCCTGTCATCCTGTCTAAAAAATACTTCGCAAACATAATCAGATGTGAGCAGAGAGACACTAAAGTCTAAAGCCCAACAACCCAAAGCCCAAAGCCTAACAACCTAAAGTCCAAAGCCTTCCCTCCTGACTCCTGATACCTGACTCCTGACTCCTGCCACCTACCAATTCTTCTCCACTTTAGCTCCGGCGCGGGAGGAATTCTGTTGTTCACGTTTCATTTGGTTGGCTTCTTCCTCAGCCATAATCTCTTCTGCAGAGTAGTTCGGTATCGGCATATTCCTGCTGTTCAAGGCGCTGTTAAAATTCTGGGAACGGATAGGCATAGAGAGAGAGGTCGCTTCATTGGATTCGCTCCACTCCATATCATCCTCATAATCCCAGTCCTCCATATCCCCCTCATCCGAATCCTCACTATCTGACTCATCATTGCTTTGGTCGGTCAGTAGCTGCAAAGCCTCCTGCATTTTTCGTGTAGCAGTCAGGAGAGATGAGTTAGCTTTGACCCAGTTCATTTTTTCAGAAACAAGCTGTCCTTTGACATCACTCTGAGATACTCCGGCAGAGCTCAAAAGATCAGCCACTTCGTCAAACTCGGTGGTCACAGGTTTATCCTGATCGTTAAAGGCGGCAGCCAACATCTGCCGAACCTTGGTCTGCATGGATTTAACAGCTGCCAGCACAGCCTGCGTGCCCTCCGTAACATCAACTTGTTGACTACTGACGGCAATGGCCGATTCCTTTTTCTCGCTCTCCGGCGCAGGTGGTCTGCGACGCATCAACTTCTGTCCCTGGCTGGTAAGCTGCCCCTCTTTTTCTGTCAATTCCCTTAAAAGCTCAACCGCCTTTTCAAGGCGTTGCTGCAGCTCCTCATCCTCCCTCTGCTCCTCTTGCACCCTCTTCTCAATCGCATGTATTTGAGCGGAGACTCCCGCAATCTGTTCAGCAACCGGCATATCACCCGATCTAAGAATAGCAGCCAGCAAAAAGCTCTCACGTGCCGCAGAGAGGATCTCCAGACCCAGGAGAGGATTTGCCTCAATCACACTCTGTGCCTCAGCCCAGGATGAGCGTCCCTGATCAAAACGGCTCTGATATTCAGCATCGGAGTTATCCATCCTCTGCGAGCACCCACACATCAGAATCAAAAGAGCCAAAGAAACGTGAAGCCTGCGTTTGAAAGAGATCAAAAAAAAGAGCAGAGCCAGAGCGACAAAGTACATATAGCCCTCATCATAAACCATCTGCGATGCATCGCCAATCTCAAGTTCCTCTGTCTCGATCAGCATATTTCGATAGAGCGTCATCAGGTCAAATGGTTTTGTCCGTGCAGGGTAGTAGGTAATTCCAGGCGACTCTGCCGCCAGTCTATTCAAAGTCTGCTCATCCAGTCGAGAGACAACATCCTGTCCCTTGTAGCTCATCCATTTATCGTCTCCGCTGATTGCAGGAACTTTAGCACCCTCCACCGGATCACCGAGACCAATAATCAAAACGCGCGCACCCCAATTGCGGAGTTCTTCAACTACCTTGTCCACATTACTGATATGATCCTCGCCATCGGTAAAAATAATCAGATCCTGTTTACCGCGTTCCGATTCATCCAGCACAATATCCAGAGCTTTTTCAATGGCGGCCTGTAGCGATGTACTGCCTACATCCGCATCAGCGCTGGAAATACGCTCCAGAATATATCGCACAAAGTTATGGTCGTGGGTCAAAGGGACCCGGACTGATGATGAACCGGCAAAGGTAATCACTCCTATGCGCTGACCACGCATAGATCCAAGAGCCTCAAGCAGGACAAAGCGGGTGGCCTCCAAACGATTGGGATAAACATCCTCAGCCAGCATGGAACGGGATATATCCACTGCGATCACAAGATCACGGCCCTTAACTCCAGCCGGGATGGAATGGGGATTCCAGGCGGGCTGAGCCAGCGCAACAATCATCATCAAAATCGCTCCCAGTTTGAGCGCGATACGTATTTTCCCCGGTTGAACCTGATCCAAGTCGCTGCTACCACGCAGAGTGCGCACAGCATCCCGTGCTCTCTCCTCGGCATAAACCAACAGCCTATAGATCAAAGGAAGGAAAAGCAGCAGAACAAATAACCATGGAGCTTTAAATATCATGCGGCTACCTCCTGGTTAACACGAAGAAGGGTGGCACCTAAAATCATATCGACCAGCATTAGAAGCAACGCTGGCAGTAAAAAGAGATAGAAAACTGAGACCGGTTTTTGATGAACCACAGAGGAGTCTGTAATAGAACTCTCCTCCAGCTTATCGATCTCAGCATAGGCACTGCTAAGTCCATCACCATCATTGATCTTCCAGAAAAAACCACCGGTTGCCGCTGCCACACTCTCAAGCAGAGTCTCGGAATCAGTCAGTTCTCCAGATTGATCAGATTCACCCAGGCTGATCACATATACACGAATGCCCCACTTTCTGGCTAGACCGGCCGATTCCTGTGGCAGATGCAAACCGCAGTTATTTTCGCCATCTGTCAGCAGAACCACAATCCGGCTCTCAATCACCTCAAGCTCTTCGCCTCCACCCTGCCACTCCGACATCTGTTCCAATTGAGCGCAGGCTAATGCCAATGCGTCTCCATAAGCGGTCCCATCTTCATTAGGACGGTCCTGTATTTCAATATCCAGCACAAGCTGAGACAATGCTTTATGCCCAAAGGTTAATGGGCTGACAGTATCGGCATAACGCGCAAAGGTGATCAAACCAATCAGATCATCCTCGCGGCTCTGCACGAAACGCTCGACTTCCTGCTTAGCAGCTTCCATACGGGTTTGCTTCTTCTCGCCACCTCCGACAATAGAACAGTCCATGCTGCTTGAAATATCAACAAGCATCTCGATAGCAACCCCCTGTCTCACCATCTTTTCCACCGGACGTTCAATGACAGGACCCGCCAGCGACAAAATCAACAATGCCACTATGACCGCGCGCACCCAGCGCATACGCCCCAGCCATTTAACCCGTTTAGAGTTTTCCACACCCTGCCAACCGCGCAGCGAAGAAACCTCCACTGCCCGAAAGCGACGCTTACGCAGCGCAATCAGCGCAAGCGGCAAAAGAAACAGCAACCATGGTAATGAAAATGTCATAATAAATAAGTAAATATTGAACATCCAACATCCAACATTGAACGTCCAACGTCCAACTTGTACACTGAAAGAGATCACCTCAGTTCAGTTGTTTAAATACACCTTTATAATCAGCAGTTTTTAAAAAGTAACCCAAGCATCCTGCTTGGCTTATTATTAAGGCAAGCAGGATGCTTGCACTACACTTTTCTCAGGAGGTTCAGCTTTTTTGACATCCCGCACCTCAATTGTCAATGAAGGAAAGGTAGAGGCTACACCATTAATTTCAACCAGCAGGTTTGTCATAACTGTTTTTCCTGCCTCAACTCCCTGCAGCACAAGGCACCGTCTATGAACAAACATCCCGGCCTGATTTTTCACAACAGGGTACTTTTCAACTGCACGCAACACTAAGTTGGATGAATGAGGCACACGCAGCACAGCCTTCTCCGCACTCTCCGATTCAATGGCCAGATCGATTCGGCAAACTTCGCCGGGAATTCCACTGAAACTACGCGGTGTCATATCCAGCTTCACCTGCGCCACAGCGCAGAGCGAAAGTGAAATTATTAAAATTGTAATTTTCGTTGTCATAGTAAATTTATTTGTCGGGCTTATTTAAGGGCAGTTTTCTGCAACTAGATCCACATCCCACATTCCACATCCTACATTTCCCGAAATCATTCACTCTCGCACTCCAGCACTTTAGCACTTTAGAACTTCTTCTCCCTATCCTCCGCTCTCATCATCCACACGGCGCAGACGGTTGCGGAAAAAGACGGTCAGGGCCTCAACACAGTCACTCGTTGTATCCAGTTCAATCATATCTGCACCCACGGACAAAAATTCATCTTTCACGGTACGGCGATGTTTTGAGTAACTCGCGGCAAACTCTTTCCGAAAACTACGATTAAAATCACAGAGGCGCTCTTCACCGCTCTCTGAGTCAACCACAGCAGTCAATCCGCACACAGGGGGCTGACGTTCAACAGCATCATTAACGGCAATCGCAACTAAATCGTGTTTAAAACCGCTCGGGCCGAGCTGATCTCGATTGCAATCCAGAAGAAAGTCAGAGATCACAAAAACCAAAGTACGTTTACGAACCAGATGACCCACACAATCCAGGGCGGCCTGCAGAGAGGTTGATCGCCCCTGAGGGACCACACTCATCAGATCATTGAGGATTCGCATGGTATGCTGCAAACCTTTACGAGCGGGAACCACATGTTCAACCCGGTCAGAAAACATAATCAGCCCCGCACGATCATGATTGAGGGAAGCAGATAGCCCCAGTAAGGCCACAATCTCATGAACCACATCCCACTTGGTCCGATCGCTCGAACCCAATCGGCAGGAAGCGGAGGTGTCCACCAGAAACCATACCGCCAGCTCACGTTCCTCAATATAGCGCCGGATATGAGTTTTGCCGGTCCGGGCGGTCACATTCCAGTCGATAACCCGCACATCATCACCAGGCACATACTCACGTAGTTCATCAAAGTCCATACCGCGTCCTTTGAAGACACTGCGGTACTCGCCTGCAAGCAGATGCTCCACCGGGTAACGCGTCTGCAGCTGCAGTTGTTTAACTCTTTGATCCAGATTCGCGGTTTCCATTGGCTGAGTTAGAGGTGTTAGGGGTTAGACATCGACTGGCACGGTTGCGGCAATGCGGTCAAGAATTCCGCTTGAGTTCATTCCGTCGGCTTCAGCGCGATAGGTAATTGCAATCCGGTGACGCACCACATCATGTAATCCCACCTTCACATCATCAGGCGTAACAAAATCGCCACCACGCACTAAAGCGTGGCCGCGCGCTGCCAGAGCCAAAAAAATAGAGGCACGCGGTGATGCTCCAAAGCGTATGTAAGTGGCCAGATCAGCCATGCCGTAAGCCGCCGGTTTGCGGGTAGCTGCCACCAGACGCAGAATATAGCGCTCAATCTTTTCATCCATATATATTTCATCAAGTAACAGACGCATCTCTTTAATATCATCCAGCGAAGCAACCGCATCAACATTTAGCACCGGGGCGCTCTTTGCCATACGCTTCATGATAGCGTGCTCCTCGGTCATATCGGGATAGGTGACAATCACCTTAAACATGAAACGGTCGATCTGAGCCTCAGGCAATGAATAGGTACCCTCCTGTTCAATAGGATTCTGAGTTGCGAGCACCATAAAAGGCTCAGGGAGCTTATGGCTCTCCTTACCGAGTGTTACCTGACGTTCCTGCATGGCCTCCAGCAGGGCGCTCTGCACCTTGGCGGGAGCACGGTTGATTTCATCAGCCAACACAAGATTAGCAAAGACAGGCCCCTTACATGTTTCAAACTCACCTTTCTCCGCCCGATAGATCTGAGTTCCGATTAAATCACCGGGAAGCAGATCTGGGGTAAACTGAATCCTGCTACATTGAGCTCCCAGTGCCTGCGAAAGGACATTAACCATCAAAGTTTTGGCGACGCCGGGAACGCCCTCAATTAACACATGCCCATTACAAATCAGAGCCGTCAAAAGTTTATCAACAAGGTCCTGCTGACCCACAACTACTTTGGCTATTGCTTTGCGGATCAAATTAAGTTTGATCGCCATATCTTCTTTATTCTTCATATATCTCCCTATTGGTACACCCCTGCGAGATGCATAAGCTACAATACCCCGAAGCCCTCCGGGTCAATTTCATTATATTCATCTAGCGGTTTACGACGGCCTTTAAGCTGATAATAATCATCTGCAAAGATCTTAAAAGCGCACAGGTTGGCAGGAGTCACCTCGGATGAATTTATATTTTTTATCACCCCGCCGGCTCTCAAAGCGGCAGTAGCTAACTCCGAACAAAAGAAAGCATCAAAATCCTCCTGATTGTAAGTGGACAGATCAAAAAACGGATTTTCTTCAATAATATCCAGCGCAGCTCTAATAGCCTGTGGCATATCATATTTCTTATCTTCTGTAATTTTCAGAAACTGGCGCATTTTTTCCTGATTCAGATTAAAACGGGCCTTTTCGCTCAATGGAAGCCACCATACAAAGCCATCATAACTCTCAACCCGGTTTTTCATCCGATTGCAACGTATTCCATCGATATCTTCACCGCTTACAGGGTCCTTCTCGAAAACCACTGACTCAATAACATCAATCCAGTTCCCTGATTCACGCACAATCCCCACATGCGAAACAACCGAGCGGGTTGCCAACCTGATTAAACGTGAAAAATTGCTCTTTCCTGAAAACGCAATTATATCCCCCGGCTGTATTCTGCCTTTTATCTGATCGAATAAACATCGATGCATTGCCATTACATATCTCCCTAATAAAACACTACTCACTTAATGTTTTAACGATAACCTACATTATGGTGATTGTCAAACTCACTCACATATAGAGGGTGTGATTCATTTTAGTTGAACTTTTACTGTAAGCGAATTAATGCAAAAGAAAGTAGTGCAAGCATCCTGCTTGCCTCAATAATAAGCTAGGCAGGATGCTTGGACTACCTTTAAATGACTGATCATCAATTCTTTTCAGACGCCCGCCAAAACCAATTGCAGCATGCTGATTAACTGAACATGAACTGGGACACCCCGAGATCTTTATACCATCGATAATTCCTTCATAAACAACATCACGCAGATCATCGGCCCTGAATATTCCCTTACGTATATAGAGCCTAACCGAGACCACATCTGAAAACCGGGTCTCCTGTACAGAGCGCTGCATCCAGCCGGCATACGCCGCGGTGCCGAGCGGTTCCTCGTTAAGCAGAATAACAGCTTGTAAAGCTCTCTCTGCTGGAAGAAATGGGACAAAAACAAGACCAAACATCCCGTTGCGCCCCAATCCACCGCCACCATAAACCTTAAACCCCTTTTGTTCCTCTTTCACAGTGGCCATCAAACCCAGATCCTGCACCCCGCAGTTGGTATTGTCAGAGAGCTCAGACGAAAACCCGACTTTGATCTTACGGCCAAGCTGAAAAGCTTTTTCATATCCAAACACATACTCCCACACAGCATTAATGTATGGAGTGGTATCAAAAACCTCGGTTTTTGATATTCCGGCAAATGGAGATCCAGGGATACTACGAAATGTATTTCCGCCTCCCCCCCTGAAAACCATGCCTTTATTTCCAAAGGCGGTCAGAATATTAAAATTCATGCAATAGTAATTGACGGGATTTTTCCGTTTTGTTAATGTAATTTAATGAAGTCATATGGTAATAAAATTTGGTTTTTCTAACGTCTATGCAGAGGTATTCTATAGATATGTACGAAAGTACGTAGCCTACCCCATGAAAGTTGAAAATAAATACCTTCATCCAGGCCACCCGAATTTACGGGCGGCTTTTCTCATAAGAACAAATTGAAAACGCGCTTTGCTACGCGTTGCAAAGCATCGGATTGAGACCTTAAAAAAATAGAGCCAAGTCGTATTCATGTTATTTAATTCACTCCAATTTATTTTTCTTTTTCTACCAATCGTTCTAGTTATCTTCTTTTTGTTGATGTCCCGTTCGTATCTTCAGATCGCCTGTGGTTGGTTAGTCGCTGCATCGCTCTTTTTTTACGGATGGTGGAATCCCAAATACCTAATTTTGATCCTGTTCAGCATGCTATTTAATTACGGGTGCGGACGAATCCTGACGACTGACGCCATTACCATTAAGAAAAAGAAAGCGCTGCTCATAATCGGGCTCTCCGTCAACATCCTAGTGCTGGGATACTACAAGTATACCGGTTTTTTCATAGAAATGATCGGTGATATTTCAGGAGTTCAGCTACCGGTTTTGACGATTGTTCTTCCGCTCGCCATTTCATTTTTCACCTTTCAGCAGTGCGCTTATCTAGTTGATGCTTACAGGGGAGAATGCAAGGACTACAACTTTCTCCATTATTGTTTATTCGTTACCTTTTTTGCTCAGCTGATTGCAGGCCCCATTGTGCATCATCGTGAAATGATGCCACAATTCGACCGGTTGCAACCTCGAATCAACTGGAACAGTTTTTGCTCCGGCTTATTCCTTTTTTCAATGGGTTTATTCAAGAAGGTGGTTATTGCAGACTTTTTTTCCAGGTTTGCTAACAGTGGCTTTGAGCAGGCGGATATACTGACCCAACTACATGCATGGATCACGATTTTAAGTTACACATTTCAACTCTATTTTGATTTCAGCGGCTACACAGATATGGCACTGGGATCAGGCCTTCTATTCGGAATTGTGCTGCCGCAAAACTTTAACAGCCCGTACAAAGCCAGATCAATTCAGGAGTTCTGGCAACGGTGGCATATGACCCTCAGTCACTTCCTTCGCGACTATGTTTATATCCCTATGGGAGGAAACCGAAAGGGATCGTATCGCGTGTATCAGAACCTCATTATTACGTTTTTGATCGGGGGATTCTGGCATGGCGCAAATTGGACATTCTTGGCTTGGGGAGCCCTTCATGGTGTAGCAATTTGCATTAACCATTACTGGAGCAGGGTGATTCGTATCCGACTGGCGAATCCGATCGCATCCCTAGCTACGTTTCTTTTTATAATATCCACTTGGGTGGTTTTCCGGGCTCAATCCATAGGGGAAGCCTGGTCCATCTGGAAAAGCATGTTTTTCGGACAATTGGCCGTACCAGCCGGAACATTTAACAAGTATATAAAAGGAACGGGCTTGGATGGCTGGATCATCGGCGACTACCATTTCGGCATAGATGATTTGCGCGCCCTCCTTTTCTGTATTCTGGCTTTAATTTGCGTTAAATACCTACCCAACTCCTTTGAACTGAAAGAGCGTTTTAAACCAGGTATTGTAACGCTGATATTTACCTTGATTCTCTTTATTGCTGCGCTGGCCAATATCTCAAACCACAGTGAGTTCCTTTATTTTCAATTCTAGGTGATTACATGAAGTTTATTCAACTCAATACTTTTAGCCGCCAGATCGCTCCCCGAACGTGGAGCCTGTGGTTTTCCGGTATCGTGCTGGGCATCACAGCAATAGGTGCTATATTGAACCTGACAGTAGATCCCTTGCAAATCTACCGACCCAATCCCTACGCCCCGTTGCAGACAAGTTCTCGCTATCAGAATGCCGGACGCATTCGCTCGCTTCCATGGAACAGCCTCATAGTCGGAACCTCACTCTCCGAGAACTTTCGACCTAAACTTGCCGAAGAACTCTTTGACAACAAATTCATGAATGTTTCTATGCCTGGCTCGGGAATCGATGAACAATCAATTATCCTCAACTTTGCCTGCACGCTCCGGGAACCGGAAATCATTATCTGGGGAATCGATATCTTTTCAATGGCCAAGCTTGGAGGCAAAGGACGCTGGAAAGAACAACTACCGCACTACCTGTACAACCAGACCGTATGGGACGATGCGCCCTACCTGCTAAGCCGTGCGACTGCGGAGAACAGCTGGGCCGTATTAAAAAACCGGTTGGCTGATAAGCCAATCACCACTGACCCCGATCTATACAACAACTGGCATGCTCATACGCAATACAGCTCGGAATCCGTCTGGAAGAACTATGCCAAGTGCCCTCAGCTAGTCAGTACTTTTGACTGCTACAAACTAGAACAATTCAAAGAAAATTTTAATCAGAACATCAAGCCGTTGCTCAAAGCCCATGGCAAAACGGATTTCAACTTGGTCTTTTTGCCGTATGCCCTTCCCTATTTCAAAGGTCTCGAAAAGATCCATCCCGGAAGCTGGGATGAATGGAAAGCCATAAAACTACTTATGCTTGAAATGAAATCGAGTTATCCGAACCTGCATATTTACGAATTCCAGGATCGCTTCGACTGGATCACAAATTACTCGAAATATAAGGACATCGTGCATTTCCATCAGGATTACAGTGATGAAATACTGCGGACGATCAAGTATAAGAAAGAAGTAACTGCAGATCAGGTCAATGAATGGTATGCAAGACTCATGCATGAAATAGAAAACATGCAAGTCCCTAATATTCAGTAACCCCCTCTGAATCACATAAAAACTAACTTCTCTCTTCAAAACAGCTGATATTTACGCTATATTTAAACCTTTACGGGGAGGGGGATTGTTATCTTGAATGTACAAAAAAATACTGATATTGCTATAACCGGCATGGGGGCTGTCACTCCATACGGGTGCGGCACAGATAAACTCTGGCAGGCGCTTCTCGAAAAAAGATCAGCCATCTCTGAGATGGATCTCTTTGATCTGAACGGAATAGCATGTACAAAAGCCGGTGTTATTCGCAATTTCACACCACCGGCCGGTTTTGAAAACTGTCCGAGAGCCACCGCCTTTGCCGCCAGCGCATGTATTGAGGCTCTCAAACAGGCTGAGATCTGGGGCTCCCCTGAAGCTCTGGCAGAAACGGCCCTTATCACCGCATCTAACTTCGGTAATATTGATACTGGAGAAAGGGCGCTCATTCCACCTGAAAACCCGGATTACCAGGCGGATAAATCAATCAACTGCGCCCACTCCAACACAGCCACAATCATTGCCGAAAAGCTTGGGATAAAAGGACTCTGCCTCTCCCTGTCGCTTTCCTGTGCCTCCGGTGCTTCGGCAGCGGTAACAGCAGCTGAATTAATCAGTAAGAAGCGAGCCAAACGGGTTTTAATTGTTGGCTATGACGCACTTTCACGGTTTTCATGGAGTGGCCTCTGCGCTCTGCGCACCATGACCAAAGATATTGTACGTCCCTTTGATCTCAATCGCAGCGGAACCATCTTTAGCGAAGGAGCTGGCGCGCTGGTTATAGAGAGCAACTCTGCAACCATCAAACCCCTTGCATACCTGACCGGCTGGGCCAGCGGAAATAACGGTCACCACATGACGGCCCCCGCCCCGCTCGGAGCGGGTTCGGCCTGTGTAATGACCGAAGCCATCAGGCTGACATCATTGCCAATAGAGAAGATCGATCATATCAACTCCCACGGCACTGGAACCAAGCCAAATGACATCACCGAAGCCCAGGCTATTGTGACAGTCTTCCAAAAGCGCTCCGCTGCTATTCCTGTCACCTCTATAAAAGGTTCGTTGGGACACATGCTGGGCGCCGCTGGAGCAATAGAGGTGATAGTTGCAATTCTCTCTCTGCAAAACAATATCATCCCCCCCACAACTAACCTGATAGAACAGGACCCGGAGTGCCCACTGGGTGTTGTGACCACACCACGTAAAATAGAGCTGACACATATTCTCTCCAACTCCGCCGGATTCGGAGGATGCAACGCCGCGCTAGTGCTCAGCAAACATCCTATACAAAGAAATACCGGTGAAAACCAGCGCGTCTTTATAACAGGAAGCTCCCTTATCAGCGCTCTCGGCTGCGACAATGTGGAAACTCTGGCAGCTCTGCAAGAGAACGAAAGCGCCTGTTTTCCGCTGGAGCGATTTGAACTGCCCGACACCAATCAACCTCCAGAGGCAGGCGAAGCACCTGACCTTGATATCACAGAGTACGGAGTTTCCAGAAAACCATATCTAGATGACAACAGCCGCCTTTTCCTCTGCGCCTGTGGAGCTGCCATCCGGGATGCGGGACACAATACGGAATCTTTAAAAGCGATGGATGCCGGCATTATGTCCGGTACCGCCTGGGGCTGCAGTTCAACCCAGCAGCTATTCTTTGCTGATTTCATAAACAAGGGGCCGCGTCTGGTAAAACCCTTTATCTTTCCGCACTCCTACTCCAACACACCGATCAGCCTGGCATCCATGGAATGGTCACTGCATGGAATGCATGACAACATCACCAATCCACATACCGCCTCAGGCGTGGCACTGGTCGAAGCATTCGACACCATCCAGACTGGTAAATCAAACTGCATCCTGATTACTGGTAGCGATGCCCTCTCCATTCCGCGACTCAAAGCAACAGATAGCGATCAGCCGCAAGGCGAAGCCGCCGCCACACTTATACTAGAGAGCACTGCAGAAAAAGCAAAGTCAGAGATTATGGGATGCGGACTTGCACCAGATTCTGACTCAGCTGTAGCAATTGCACTGCAAAGTACCGGACTCAAACCAGAAGATGTTAAAGAGGCGCAGAATATTGAGAGCCTGTGCGGAGAACTGGCCGGAAGTGCCACAATCGCCAATGCGGCTGCCGCGCTGATCCGCGGGCTGAAGGGTCCGACTCTGATTGTAAGCTCAGAAAGCAACTGTGCCGTAGCCATTATTGTAAAACCTGTTTAGCTTTTTTTGACGCATGACCGAATGACGCACGACTCATCTAGCTTAATTATCAACCTTTATCTCATTAAGTAAACAATTATGAAACACATACTTCTTATACTCGCCGTTCTCACAGCCTTTTTCTCCTACGCCGCCAAACGCATGCCGCAGCAGCTTGATACCAACGCAATCAAGCGCATCGCAGCAATGCTGCCGGCAAAGCCCGCATCCATCGGTGACCCAATAACAAAACGCGACCAATGGGATAAGCTCAGGGATCATGAGGCTTTTAAAAACGTAATAGAAGATGGTGAGAAATTACTGAAAGAGAGCATCCATGAAAAACCGGAAGAGCTCTATCTTGATTTCTCTAAAACAGGCAACCGGAGTCGCTGGCAGCGTGTGGATAGCACATGGTACCGACGTATGAGCACTCTCTTCTTTGCCGAATGCCTGGAAAACAAAGGCCGTTTCATACCCGCTTTGGAGGAGATCCTGACGGCCTACTGTGATGAACGTTCCTGGGTTATGCCGGCACATGATTCATCTCTTAAGACATGGAACGGCAAAATGCTATATGCTGATCTCAAGGCATGCGACATTGGAATGACTCTAGCCGCTATCCGCAGCATCATGGGAGATAAAATCAACCCGAATCTCAGAAAGCATATTAAAGATGAGGTAATCCGCCGTAATCTAAACCCGTACAAAAAACTGATCACCGGAAAATCCCCTCTCACCTGGTGGTGGCTCACATGCACCAACAACTGGAATGCTGTATGCCTTGCGGGAATAACCGAAGCTGCTCTGGCGCTAATTGATGATCCCGCTGAACGCGCTCTGTATATTGTTGCGGCTGCCACATATTCAAAATTTTTCCTGAGCGGATTTACCCCCGATGGATATTGCAGCGAGGGCATGGGCTACTGGAACTACGGTTATGGACACTATGTTATGCTGACGGAATTTATCCATCAGGTGACAGACGGCGGGTTCGACCTACTTAAAGCAAAGGGAGCCAACCCCGCAGCCAGATTTGCAGGTGTAATGGAAATTCAGAACGGTGTTCATCCGGCATTTGCCGACTGTTCCGTGGGCAGCAGACCGGGAGCCAACTTTATGTACTACCTCAGTCGACGTTATGGATTTGGATTTACGGAATGGGATAACTATGACTCGGCCCGCCCCAAAGGCAGAATATGCTTGGCTCTCCTCTTCTCATTTCCTAACTCAGCAACACACTGCACTCCTGCGGCTCCAAAAGGTCCACGCCTGGGAAAGAAAACCTGGTTCCCGGATGCAGGCGTACTTATCTGCCGTCCGGGCAGCAATTCCGAAACAAAACTTGCTGCCGCAGTTAAAGGCGGACACAACGCAGAACACCACAACCACAATGATGTCGGCACCTACCTGGTAGTTAATAACAACGAAGCGCTGCTGGTAGACCCGGGAGGAGAGAGATATACCCGTCGCACCTTCAGTTCACAGCGCTATGAAAGCAAGGTGCTTAACTCATTTGGACATCCCGTACCGATTATTGCAGGCAAGCTTCAGAGCAAAGGGAAACAGGCCCATGGTGAAGTCATCAGCACAAGTTTTTCCGATGATGAAGAGAAACTTGTTATCGAGATGAAATCCGCCTACAAGGTTCCTGAACTGAAATCCCTGCAGAGAACTTTTATCTACTCCCGTAAGAATGGCGGCGTTTTCTCGGTTTCAGACAAAGTCATTTTCGACTCACCTCAGAGCTTTGAAACCGCACTGATCACAATCGCCAACTGGAAACAGAAAGATGACAATACTTTTGTTTTCCGTGACCTCGATGAAGGCGTATCCGTCTCGATCAACACAGCAGGAAAAGCCTTTGTGACAGAGCCGGTGGAGATTGATGAGGATGTACGCAGAAAGCCGACCCGCATAGGAATCCGGCTGACAGAACCTGTTACCGAAGCAGTTGTCACAATAACCGTTACACCCGACAACTATAGGCAATCCGACCAAGCCAACGCTCTCTTTAATGGCGGCTTTGATATGGGCAATCTTGGATGGCGTCTTGATAACGAGATCGGAGAGATTAAAGAGGGAAACGCTTCATCCGGAAAAAGCGCACTGCTGATAAAAGACCCTTCAAAAACTGACGGCTCAAGCATTACCTCCTCACGAATTGACGTGGGACCGAATAAAAAAGTCACCATCTCCGGCAGACACTTTCCGATCAGCGGCAAGGGAATCGGTCTTTACATCAGATATTACGATAAAGAGAGAAAGTCTCTGAATAAAACCAACAGCCGGGGCCATACAGCACCCCTCCTCGTTCTTGATGCGGGGACTCCCGGTTCATGGCAGAGCTTTTCCAAGGAGTTCACCTCGCCGGCAGGAACCGACCATATCCGCCTCTGGATACACAGCATGAACAGCTCTGTTGTTGAAGCCCTGATTGACGATATTACAATCAATGTAAGCGACAAATGAAAAATGTAGCGAAGCATCAGTCTTCGCCAAGGCTACGCCCTGACAGGTAGGGCGCATAGGCTTTTAGTATTCCGAAGAAAGTAGTGCAAGCATCCTGCTTGCCTCAATAATAAGCCAAGCAGGATGCTTGGGCTACCTTAAAAACTGCCCGTTTATCCAGTTTAAAACCGGAGTTACGTAAATCCCAATTGTATTGGGATATCCGGTTGCAACCCGGATCTACTTCTTTTTCATTCTCTTTTTCTTCTGTGCATTAGCGCGTTTTATATAGCTCTTATACTCCCAGCGATCTTTCCATTCTGCAAGATTTTTCTGGTAGCGGTCATCATCGAACCAGAAGTGTGACTGGGCCTCATCCCCAAAGACTTTGCCCTCAGGGTAATCCTTGCCCTCAAAGCTGGCCGTAGCGGAGCTCTTCCACTTCAGATACGCCGCTTTCATCTTCACAAAACGTTCCGGCTCCAGCTGTGCCAGATCTTTACTCTCGGTTTTATCCTCCTTTAAATTATAGAGCTCAAAGAGGCCTTTTTTTAGATTAACAGCAACCAGCTTGTAATCATTGTCTACCAGCGCCCCTTTTTTCTGAAAAAGAAAAGGGATCGGTTTGGCACGCACGGCTGTCTCATGATTTAAAATAGGTTTAAGACTCACGCCATCCACCGGTTTGATAAGCACCTTTTCGGAAAGTCCAAGAATATCAGCAATGGTTGGAAAAATGTCGATGGTCGAGGCTGGATAATATGTAATCCGCGGTTTGATGACCGCCGGCCACTCGATAACTCCGGGAACACGCAGACCGCCCTCCCATATTGAACCTTTATGACCTCGCAGGCCTCCGACTGAATCAGGTTTCACCTTCAACCCGCCATTATCGCTGCAATACCACACAATGGTGTTCTCAGCCACCCCCATTTCACGCAGTCCTGTGCGTAGTTTACCAAGACTGCGATCAAATGCGGCCAATTCACCGTAGTGCTGACGATTACTCTGCGTTAACTCAGCAAAGGCCTTCTGGTCCTGCGCATGCGCCTTAAAAGGCGAGTGCGGCGAACCATCCCAAACAACTGCTAAAAAAGGTTTTTTTGTGGATTGCGCCTCTTTAATAAATTTCAAAGCATGACGCACAATGATATCAGAAGATGTGCCTTTGTACTGCCCGAACTCACCATTAAGACTCATCAGCGGATCAATATCAAAGAAGTTGGAAACTGTCAGCCAGATATCAAAACCAAAGGCACCGGGACCATTGGGGTCATCCTTGAAAACAGGCACACCAGGTCCTTTGAGCGCATTGAGATGCCACTTACCGAAATGCCCGGTGGTGTAACCAGCGGCTTTCAGTGCCTGCGCGATTGTTTTTTCCTGACGACGCAGGGCGTAGCCATGGTTTAACACACCGCAACGATGGCAGGCACGGCCTGTCAGCACGGTGGCGCGGGTCGGCGAACAGACAGGAGCCCCCGCATAAAAGCGATCAAAGCGCAGGCCGTTGGCGGCCATCTTATCGATGTTCGGTGTTTTCAATACCGGATGATTGTAATAACCGGTCTGGCCCCATCCCTGATCATCGGTCATGATCAGGATCACATTGGGCCGTGTGGTATCCATAGCAATGAGATTCATTGTCAGCATTGCAAGAATCAGCATTCCCAAAAAATATCTCATAAGTTTCATCATACGTTGCTCCTTACACTGCGTGTGGCGCGTAGTACATAGCCTGTAGCGCAAGCCACAGACAGCACATCCAGCAAAGCTTGGCACTGCTCTTCAGAGCCGATCGTAATCCGCAGATACTCCCCTGTATCCGGACCTGGGAAATAGCGGACATATATTTTTCGCTGTTTCAGCTCTTCAAAAATGCGTTTGGCATCGCCATCCGGCGGACGTGCGAACACAAAATTAGTCTGTGATCTACAAACCTTCCAGCCCTTCTCAGTAAGCGCCCGGGATACTTTAGCGCGTGATGCTTTGATTCGGCTGACATTACTCTGCATATACTCAAGATCATTCAGGGCAGTCAGACCGATCTTAAGGGTCAACATATCCATATTGTAGGAGTCTTTGATTTTATAGAGAGCGGCTATCAGATTCTCAGCACCAATCACATATCCAAAGCGGATACCGGCCAGCGAAAATGATTTGGAGAGAGTACGCATCACCAGGGTATTTGTATTGCCCGAAGCGACCGCCAGATCCATGCAGCTTCCATCAGCAAAATCCCCATAGGCCTCATCCAGCAGAACCACACCTTTAAAGGTTGAACAGAACTCCGCTACTACAGCCTTGCTGTACATCATGCTGGTCGGCGCATTCGGATTGGTAACCAGAAACAGATCAGCGGCATCATCAGCGGGCATGTTCCATGAAAAATCCTCATTCAATTTAACCGGTCGTTTTTTTACATCCCGGATCTCGGTAAGTACGGAATAGAGAGAGTAGGATGGATCAAAGTAGCCAACACTGCCATCGTTCTCCACAAAGGCGCGGGTACAGAGAGCCAGAATTTCATCAGATCCATTACCGACAAAAACCTGATTAACGGAACAGCCAGAGATCTCGGCAATACGCTCGCGGACCGCCATAAAGATTGGATCAGGATAGAGACGCAGCATATCCGTATTAAATGAGGCCACACACTCCTTCACTTTTGGAGAGGGAGGATAGGGATTTTCATTGGTATTCAGTTTTATTACGGAGCTGTCACGGGGCTGTTCCCCGGGAGTATAAGCTTCGAGAATCTCAACGTGCTTGCAAATCATAATAAACCGGTAACTTTCTCTAATAAATAATTAATGAAATAGATTATCAGAAAAACTGCATGAAAGGCAAGAGGGACATAGAGAAGTGCATAAGTTCTAAAGCTGCTTTCAGCCGCAACCAAATTAAGCTCTTGTGATGAACGGAACTATTTGTTGCCAATTCCTTTTGTGTTTTAAACACCGCAGCTTTAGTCAACAACGCTTCGCGTTGCATAGAAGAAGAGTTTGATCACTACCACCGAATAGAGGCTGGCGCGAAGCGGCTATTGCCTTGGATATTGGGAGTTCCGTGTTGGATATTGGATATTCAATCTTTTATACTACAATTGTTTATAAAAACAGCCACCTCAATTTCTTGTTTTTTATGACAGGAGTTGATTTTATAGCTACTAAAGTGCGCGAGTTAGCCCCTACGACAAACTCAGGGTCAAAGCAATGCTTTGAGAAGTCGCTGCGCTCTGTGAGTTGTGGGACGTGAGAGGTGGGATGCACTATTGAGGCCTACAACAGAATAAACGTAAGGACCCCGGCAAAAACACAATAGATGCCGAACATCCAGAATCGGCCATCCTTAAGCAGTCTGACAAGCGCCGTGAGAGCAAAAAAACCGACAACTGCCGAGACCACCACCCCAAAGAATAAAATTGCGGGACACAAACTTTTAGCAGAAGAATCAACTTTCATCAGATCCATGATTGCAGCACCAATCAGGAGCGGGATTACCATTAGAAATGAAAATTCAGCAGCCTTAACTGGACTTATTCCAGAGGCACGGGCTGCGGAAATCGTCATCCCTGAGCGACTGACACCTGGGAAGAGCGCCAATGCTTGAGCCAGTCCCGTAACAATCGCACGCGGAATAGTCACATCTCCCTCAACTGAGCGTACCCAGCGTAATCCAATCAGGACCACGCCTGTAAAGACAAGAAACCCACCGGTCAGATGAGGTGATTCGTAAATTTCATCCACAAATGTATGGGAGAAAAAATAAAACACCGCCGCGGGAATCATTGAGACAAGGATCGCACCTGCCATCAAAAGACTTTTTCGTTCCAATTTAAATACACCCCTGATTAAATCCAGGATAACAGAACGATAAAAAATGAAAATGGAAATCAGAGTTCCAATGTGCAGCCAGACCTCAAGAGTAATTCCCGGTGAGTTAATTCCCAGCAGACGCTGTGCAATAACCAGATGCCCCGAACTGCTTACCGGCAAAAATTCGGTTAACCCCTGCACTACAGCAAGAAATATAACGTTTAAAAGATCATGCACAATATATTGCCAAAAAAAAGGTCACCTCAACAGGCGACCAATTTAAAAAAATGGCGGGGACGACGGGATTCGAACCCGCGACCTCCGGATCGACAGTCCGGAGCGCTAACCAATTGCGCCACGTCCCCGCAAAAAGTGACGTAAATATACCAAGCCCCCCCCGACTTTGCAAGGGGTAATACGAAAAAAAAATGATTTTTTCTTAAAAAGACTCTCTTTCATTAGAATCTACCCCCTGAAATCACCCGAAAAAAGAGTTTAAAGCTGATACAAAAAATCTCATCTATTGAGCAATTGACCCTCAGCGGTGTTTAGTTTATTATTTATATATGTCATACAATAATCGAAAAGGATTCAGAAAATGAAAAGAACAAAAAAGGCACCACACTTTATCATTATACTGAGCGTAATGCTTGGCAGCTGTCTGGCAACTTTTGCCAATCTGGCAACCAACGGCAATTTCGAAGCAACAGCCAGCTGGAATATCGTAGGCAATGCCGGATATGAAACCTGGGCACAAGATTCGACAGTTGATAATGTACCCGATGGAACACGCGGAGTTGGTTTTTATGGCTGGGAGCCTAACGGCAGCGGATATTTTGAACAGCATGTTGATGTTGACACAAACGCCACCTATTATTTCCGAATCCGCGGTTTAAGAGAGGAAAACTTTGATACAGGCGCTGTTGATATGCGGCTACGCTTCTTTGACAACAATTCCAACTGGAGCGACAAGGGAACCTATAGCAATGCCAATGTCAATCTTTCATCCTCCACCGGCTGGACTACATACGAAATAGAGGCCGATGCGCCAGTCGATGCAGGCATAGTACAGATGCGCTGTGATTTTTCCGGCTCTGCTCCTACAGGAGGAAACCAAGGATTTAAATGGGATAACGCAACACTTTATGACCGTCGCAAAAACTACCGAAGCTCCGAGATTGTGGATGAATTTTCTTATGACCCTGATTATGATGATGGAATAGACGGCAAAAACCGGGGAAATGGATTCTCACAGGCATGGTCCGATCTATGGGGAACACCTGATATAGAAGACGAAAGTTTTGAAACATTTGAAGGATATCCTAAAACTTATGGAAATAAACTTCATATTGCAAGTACAGGTGGCGGCACATATAGAAAATTCGATCCCAGAACAACCGGAGCTATCTATGCATCTGCCTATTTTAATTACAATAATGAAGCCACATACAACTGGGCCGGAATCTCGTTAATGAGCAATGAGGTTGAGCGCGTATTCTTCGGAGGCAACAGTGACAGTGGGACAAAGATGAAATTATCCATCGCATCTTACGGCGGAGCTACCATCTTCTCTGATTATACCATAAACAGCGGCCTTGGTACCGACTACATTCTTTTCTGCAAATATGATTTCACAACTCATATTTTTACCACCAAAGCCTATTACAAAACAATCCCGATCCCCCTATATGAACCAAATAACTGGGACACCTCGGTCGATCTAAGCGGCAATCCTGACCAGCTGGCGTATATTAACGGCATTCGTCTTGCGGCAGGAGGCACAAATCCGGGCGATGTCTACTTCGATGAAGTCCGCGTTTCAGACAGCTGGTACGATTTACTCAACAATGAAGACCCACGCCTAGGAGGCACCGTAATAGTTGTCTATTAAAAAACACCGTGAGAGGAATATATGACAAACCAATCCAATTTTCTGAGCCCCCTTTCATCTGTTGTATTGGCTTTGTTTTGTTCGCTGTGGATCCATGCCACAGAGATCAAACCCAACGTGATCATTTTCTACACCGATGATCAGGGTATGCTGGATGTCAATTGCTTTGGCTCACCCGATTTGCTCACACCCAACATGAACCGGCTGGCCAGGAACGGTGTACGCTTCACGCAGGCCTATGCCCATACGGTCTGCTGTCCGTCCAGAGCAGCCCTTCTCACAGGGCGGCACCCTCAGCGCTCCAATGTAAACTCATGGGTTCAAAGCCGCATGCATGGCCCAAAAGGACGCAATCTCGCTCTGGCAGAAATTACTCTGGCCGAGACTCTGCAAACAGCCGGTTACACCACCGGGCTATTCGGAAAATGGCATCTGGGAGCACACCCGGAACATGGCCCCACCTGTCAGGGCTTTGATGAGTTCTTTGGCCATCGTGGCGGATTCATCGACAACTACCGTCATTTTCATCTGCACAGCATTGGCGGACATGACCTCTTCGAAGGCACCACTGAAGTTTTTCACAGGGGTCAGTACTTTCCTGACCTCATGTGCGACAGGGCCCTGTCATTTATTGAACGCAACCAGGAAGCCCCCTTCTTCCTCTATTTTGCCATGAACCTGCCACACTATCCTGAACAGGCGGAGGGCCCCTATGCCAACGCCTATGCCGAGATACCTGAACCACGGCGTTCGTATGCGCGGGTTGTTTCAACATGTGACCACTATCTGGGGCGTCTGCTGACGCAACTGGATAAACTCAAACTGACCGACAACACGATCATCCTTTTCACAAGTGACAATGGTCACTCAGAAGAGGATTATCAGATCAAAGCAGACAACCATCTTTCAGGTTATCTCAAGGGGCACGACTACGGACCGCACGGAGGAGGAGGTAATACAGGCAAATGGATTGGGGCCAAAGGGAGCTTTCTTGAAGGTGGCATACGCACACCGGCCATCCTCAGTTACCCGGGCAATCTACCGAAAAATACGGTACGTAATCAACCAGTCACTATAATGGACTGGTATCCCACTATTCTGGATCTTTGCAAGATCCCCTACCCTGATAAAGTTCAATTTGACGGCCGAAGCACTCTACCCTTAATCAAAGATAACAAAGCTCCAAGTCAGCACAAAATGCTTCACTGGCAGTGGAAGAACGGATGGGCTGTACGCGAGGAAAAGTGGAAACTAATCAGCAAAGGTTCCTATGGACTGGCCCAACCCAAACTGAATGCCCTCCACTTAGCCAATCTGGAAGATAAAAATCCTGAACGCAAAAACCATGCGAAGGCTCAACCAGACCTTGTCAAACGGTTGATAGCAGTTCATACAGCCTGGGCAGCCGATGTTTTCAAAACATATTCGGAGTAATAATTTAGGTCCGCATCGGATGCGGAGTGAAAAATTCTAAAATGCGAGAGATCTAAAGCTGCTTTCAGCCGCCTGCCTGTGCGTTGACGCGATAATCTGTAGTACAGCGGACAGACTAGACTCAGCATTTCCGCCAAAAGAATAGCTATACACGCAAACAACTTATGTCTTTGTACTAGCATCTCAGTGCAATTGACATTTCAGGAAATTTGCGCTAAATTAAGACAAATGAGATTACTAAAGCATAAATTGGCGTTGAGACGCGGTGTTATTAGCAGAATTCACTCTGTTGTGGCTCTGTTTGTTCTGGCTGCCACAATGCTACAGGGACTTAGTTTCTGCCTGTGCGATATACAACCACAAAGCTGTGGCGCTCTCTGTGAGGAATCTCACAGTCACCCATGTCACAGTAATAACAGAAATGATGCAGCAACAACTATCGACCACGACTGTATTCATCTTGAGTTTGAAACACTGCCCCCTATTTCTCAGGCAAATAAAACAATTCCTGAAATATCGGACACGTTACAATTTGTTTATCTTAATTTCATCTGCAACATTAATAATGTTATAACCATTGCAGACAATATAAAATATATCAAAACAGGGCATATTCCTGACAAATGCCCACCTCAATTAATATATATATCCAAAAGCATCAAGGTGCTTTGCTGAACATAATAATCTGAGCAGCGAGTGCCGGATGGAAGGCGACTTCTAGAATTATTCTACTTATCCATCTCCTGCAATATAATCAATACCCATTTTCCATCTGGCAACAACCCTTATTAACCGCTGCTTTCTACCCTGCGTACATTATGAGGTCTATCCTCCTGTACTCCTGCCAGGTTTCTATTCGTTAAAGAGCGTCCAGAATCAGGAATTTCAAAAGCAAACTGTTCAATGTATATCCCCAAAGGAGGATTATATGCTTAAAAAATCAATGACATCAGGATTTATTGCAATTCTCATGCTTACCGTAGGCTGTGCAACACAACGAAAGAGTGTGATGCCGCAACCTCGCCCGCTTGGACGTGACATTCCATCGGTTCATGCAACTCTGAATAACATAAACAAACCGCTTTCACCGGAGGTCGTTGAACAAAAGGCGAGCCTCTCTTTGCGACAGGCTCTTGTTCTAGCCCTGATGAAAAATCCAGAGTTGGAAGCATTCTCTCACGATGTACGGGCAGCAGAAGCACGGACCTTGCAGGCAGATCTGCCGCCGAACCCAGAGATGGAGTTCGAACTTGAGTCTTTTGGCCGGGATGGCGAGGGCTATGATTCCTCAGAACCCTCTGTCATGCTCGGCCAGGTAATTGAAATGGGCCGAAAAAGACTCTGGCGAGTACGGGTGGCTGAAGCCAAAAGCGAACTGGCTGGCTGGAATTATGAGAGCAAACGGCTGGATGTATTCACACAGACCGCGCACCGGTTCACAGAGGTGATTGCAGCCCAACAGAGACTTGAGCTGACACAATCGTCAATGAAACTGGCGGAGCAGACAAAGAGGACCGCTGACGAACGTGTCAAAGCAGGAAAAGAGCCCCCTGTTCACAAGTTGAAGGCGATGGCTGAAATGGAAATGGCTAGGCTCGATAAATCGGAGGCTGAAAACACGCTCATGCTGGCGCGTCATGAATTGGCGACCATGTGGGGTGCAGATCAGCCCATCTTCGTAAAGGCAGACGGTGATTTCGCCAGCATTCTTGAAACACTGCCATCTAAAGATGTACTGCACGAACAGCTTTCATCCAATCCTGAGCTGGCAAGCCGTAAAGTTGCCGTGAAACTTAAGCAGGCAACACTTAATTCAGAAAAAGCCGCGCGAATCCCCAACCTGACTGTAGCAGCCGGAGTCCAAAGATTCGAGGAGGATGAGACTCATGCACTGATCTTCGGGTTTGGTCTACCTCTGCCACTTTTTGACAGAAATCAAGGCAACATAACAGCGGCAAAGCACGACCTGGCAAAAGCAGAGGCTGAGGCAAGAGCTACCGGCATTCAACTCTCAGCCCAGCTGACCAGAACACATGCCAGACTCACCTCCGCGCACCAAAGAGCGCAGGTGCTCCGCTTGAAAGTTATTCCAGCAATGGAAAAGACATTTGATGCAGCACACAAAGGATATAAAGAAGGCAAGTTCGACTTTCTTGATGTTCTAGATGCACAACGAACTCTGTTTTCAGCCAAAACCGAGATGATTGATGCGCTCTCTGATTATCACACAGCCCTGACTGATATTGAACGGCTGACAGGAATAAGTATAGGCTATTAGCATTTTAGGCTGTAGGCTTTTAGGCCCTTCGGCAAGCTCAGGACAGGTAGGATTGAGATGAACCTTTCAAAAACAATCAAATAACTTTTCTGAAAACAGGTTCAGCGACTATACAAACCTAAACACCTAACAGTCTAAACACCTAAACACCTGCATCCTGTGGGATGCTAAATAATTTTAAAGCAAGGATCCATAATATGAAAACAATGATAAACAAAAAATTAATGACTCCCTGTATCGCCCTTTTAGTGGTCGCAGGGATGGTCGGTCTCCCTCAGGCAACAGCTGAGGTCGATCCGCATGCGGGACATGATCACGCTAAAGTTCCCGGTGAAACAGTAGCAGACACCTTACAGATTCAGGTAACAAAGGAACAGGTTCAGCGGCTGGGCATAAAAATCAGCCAAGCGGTTAAAGGCGTTGTGCGTCAGGAGATCCGGGTTCCCGGTGAAATAAAGATCAATGCTAACCGAGTGGCACATGTTGTACCCCGTGCCGCAGGCATTGTCCGCGAAGTCAGAAAAACACAGGGCGACCGAGTTAAAGCCGGCGAAATCTTAGCCTGGATAGAGAGCGATGAACTGGCTGAAGCCAAACTTGATTTCTATGCCAAGGAGTCGGAGGTTGGTTGCTGTGAAATCAAACTTCCTCGGGCCAAAGAGATCTTTGAGAACGTTACAAAGCTTATTGCGTTACTTAAAAAAGAGGCCTCCGAAGATGCCATCCACAAACTGGACAAATTGGAGATGGGGCACTACCGGGGAGAGCTGCTTCCCGCCTACGCCGCCTATCTGGAGGCGAGGGCCACTCATAAGCGCGAAGCAGGGCTGCATGCAAAACAAATCAGCAGCGAACAGGAGCTGATCAAAGCGGAAACGACCTTAAGACAGGCTCGCGCCAAATTTCAGGCCGCCATTGATATCGCCAGCTATGAAACACAAATTACCTACAGCGAAACGGCCCAGGAACATCAGGTTGCTGTATTCAACTCTGTTGCAGCTGAAAAGCTCCTGCGTTTAAAGGGTGCCGAAGCTGAGGTCGTTGAAGGATTGCGCAAACTCATTCCCAAGACGGCAGGTGTAAAACCATGTGAATGCACTGATCCCAATTGTAAAGAGGGAAAACTGCCTTCAGTGGCTGAGACCCTTGGCAAAGACGAACGCTTTGCGTGGTATGCTCTGCGAGCCCCCTTTGACGGGACCCTCATTGAGAAACACATAGCGATAGGCGAGTCGATTGAGACAAGTGCCGAACTCTTCACAATTGCCGACCTTTCCAGCGTCTGGGTTGATCTGGTGGTCAGCCAGGAGTCAATCGCTTTGGTTAAAGAGGGTTACACTGTAATTATCAACATGCCGGATGGAACGAAAACCGAAGCCAAAACTGATTATATTGCAGCGGTGGTTGATGCAGCAACACGTACAGCTCTGGCACGCGCAACGCTGCCAAATCCTGACGGACAATTCCGGCCGGGAACCTTTGTAGATGCCGGCATTCGCATTCCCACAAAGGAAGAGACGGTCGTTATCCCCAAAGATAGCGTACAGTCGGTCAACGATCACCCCTGCGTCTTTGTCTGGGGTAAGTCCGCCTTTGAAATACGGGAGGTTCAACCTGGTTACGCCGATGCAACCAATATTGAAATTCTTAAAGGCTTAGAGGCAGGCGAAGCTGTTGCCTCCGTGAATGCTTTTCATCTGAAAGCCGAAGCCTCCAAAAATGGAAGCGGGCCAACCTGCAGCCTCGGACATGCACACTAAAGCTGCTTTCAGCCGGACCAACCTGACTTATGTGATATGCAATTTTTTCTGACTTGTTGAACAGTTGAGTGACATGCATCACAGCTTTAGTCAACAACGCTACGCGTTGCATAGGAGAGAGGGTTAAAGGTTGAAAGTTAAAGAGGTTGAGACGGCCGAAGATTTGTAGGACGTGCCTCTCCCGCCAATGCGGGAGGGCGCGTATCGGTTAATCGAAATGCGTGCCCTTTCTCTTCGCGAAAGAGGCACGCCCTACACAATGCGGGATAAGAATATTGAAGATTAAAGAGTTTTAAAATTACCACATTTAAAAAATAAAGAGGTTTTATTATGATTGAAACTGTTATCCACTTAGGATTAAAACATAAGCTACTTGCCTTCATGCTGACTTTGGCCGTTGGGGCACTGGGTGTATTTTCTCTATCAGAAATGTCCATCGACGCCTTTCCCGACATCAGCCCTAATCTGGTTCAGGTATTTGCAGAGGTGGACGGCATGGCAGCTGAGGAGGTGGAACAACTTGTCACCCGCCCGACCGAGACAGCCATGCGTAGTGTTCCCGGTGTCCAGAAGATTCGTTCGATCTCTTCACTGGGTCTTTCAACTGTTAATGTCTATTTTGAAGATGATGTTGATATCTATCTGGCCAGGCAACTCGTTTCAGAGCGAATAAGTCAAGCAGAAGAGGGCATCCCTGAAGGAGTGGATATGCCGCACGGTATTGAAATGGGACCGCTGGTCAGCGGAACAGGAAAAATTATCGCTTACTATCTGGAAGCAGAGAACCGTGATATCACCGAAGTGCGAACCATGCATCAATGGATTGTCAAGCGAGGTATTGAGACTGTCCCCGGTGTGGCCAAAGTCATTGGGCAGGGAGGCTTCATGCGACAGTATGAAGTGGAACTCTCTCCCGAAAAACTTCTCTCCCTTGATCTCACAATTGAGGATGTCCGTGAGGCGATTGAGCTAAATAATTCCAATGTGGGGGCCGGGCTGATCACACGTGGCAGCGAAGAGTTGATTGTGCGAACCATCGGACGCGTGGGCGCTATTGAAGAGCTTGCCAATACGGTCGTAAAAAGTATTGAAGGCAAACCCATATTGGTCAAAGACGTGGGAACCGTTGAGCTTGGAAAGGCATTCCGTCGTGGCGTAGCCCTCCTCAACGGCGAACGCGAAGTTGTCCTCGGCGGTGTTTACAAGCTCCATAAGGCCAACTCTTTTGAGGTTATCCGACGTTTACGCAAACGCATCGTCGAAATCAATAAAACTCTGCCGGAAGGGGTAAAGCTGGTTCCATACTACGACCAGTCAGATCTGGTAACCAACAGCATTCGCACGGTACGCAATGCCCTTCTGTTCGGATTAGTTCTGGTTTCGATCGTAGCATTTCTGTTTTTAGGCAACTTCAGAAATGCCCTGATCATGGTCTGTTCTCTCCCGTTTGCAATGATGTTTGGTTTCATTCTCATGGAGCGCAGCGGTTTCCCCGGAGACCTCATCTCCTTTGGAGGCATGGCCATTGCGCTCGGCATGATCATTGACGCAACGATCATTATGGTTGAAAAGCTTCAAACGGCAACATGGAACTCCGATGGCAAGATCTCAACAGAAGACACGATTCTTCATGCAGCCCAGGAGGTGGGTCGCCCCATCGTCTTTGCCGTGGTTGTGATTATCGTTGTTTTTCTACCGATATTCACACTGGGAGAGATTGAAGGCAAGATGTTCCGTCCCCTGGCCTTCGCCGTTGCGGCAACCATGCTTGGTTCTCTGCTTTACGCGCTCTTAATAGCCCCTATATTTTACAGAATTCTGCACCGTAATAGGATCAAACGCACGGGTGCATCTCAGGGGAAAATATTAACCCGACTGTTGAATACCTACGAAAATATGGTCAAGCGCTCATTCAAACAACCTATCCTGATCATTGCAACATTGCTGATTATTATTGCCTGCGGCGTTGGGGCATATCTCCAACTTGGTCGTGAGTTTATTCCAAGACTACAGGAGGGCACAATCCAGGCTTATGCCTACATGGATCCGAATGTTTCTTTGAATGAAATCAAAAGTGTTTGCGAAAAAGTATCAAAGGCAGCAGCCAGTGTACAGGAGGTAAAGAATGTCATCGCCGATATCGGATATGGCGAAGTTGGACCTCATATGCATCATACAAATTACGGCTGTATTGTCATCACACTGAAACCGCGCAACCAATGGGAGAATGCCAAGTCTCAGGAAGATATCGAAGGGTTCATCAAAGAAAAGATCGGAACCCTGATCGGTGTTTCGATCGGATTCTCTCAGCCTATTGCTCATGAGGTAGACGGTCTGATAGCCGGCGCAGGAGCTGAGGTTGTACTCAAGGTGTTTGGTGATGACATGAATAAAATCAAAGCCCTTACCGGTCAGATAAAGAATGTACTGAAGGATGTCGAAGGTGCCGTCGACCTGCGGGTTGAGCAGACAAGCGGACAGACACAGCTGCAGGTTATTCTCAACCCCACCCATCTGGCCCGATACGGTCTCAATAAACATGAGGTGCAGACTATCATTCGGCAGACTCTCACAGGAGATGTGGCCGGTGACATCTTCGAAGGCGAAATGGCTTCACGAATTCTTGTGCGACTTGATAAGCGCTATCAGGAAAACCGCGAAGATATCGGCAACCTGCTTATTCGCACACCATCCGGATCACACGTACCGCTCAGCTCTCTGGCAGAACTCAAAACCGTTACAGGTCTGCGGCAGATCAGTCGGGAAAATACCCAGCGCTACATCTCCGTGCAATGCAATGTACGTGGACGCGATGTCGGAACTTTTGTAAAAGATGCGCAAGTTGCTGTCGAGAAGGCCGTCGAGATGCCAGCCGGATACAGGCTGGCATGGGGCGGACAGTTCGAGCTGCAGGAGTCGGCCAACCGCAGACTGGCTCTTGTGATCCCTGTCACGCTGATACTGGTCATGATGATGCTGTACACTCTGTTCAGCTCTGTTCGGCTGGCAGTCCTGATCATGCTTAACGTTCCGCTGGCTCTGATTGGCGGCATTGTGGCACTGGCGATATTTGGTGAGAATATCAGTATCCCCTCATCAATCGGATTTATTGCGCTCTTCGGAATTGTATTAACCGATGGCGTGGTTTTGATCTCACGTTTTGAAAGACTGCGGCAGCAAGGCACCGTCCTGCGGGATGCGGTTATCTCCGGATGCCGTTCGAAGTTCAGGCCTGTACTGATGACAACCGTAACGACGGCGTTGGGACTGCTTCCGCTGATTCTTGCAAGCGGCACAGGTTCAGAGATTCAACGTCCCTTGGCAATTGTTGTTGTATTTGGCCTGGCCACATCGACAGTCGTAACTCTATTCATGATACCGGCAGCATATCTTTGGATTGAAACAAAATGGCAACGCAAGCTCGATTAACCCTAACGCAGCGGAGCAGCCTGCCTGTGCGTCGCACGCAGACAGGCAACTAAACTTACTTCAAGTGATGTGCAATATCATAACACATTCATTGATAAGTTGTGCGATAGTCATTACTGCGTTAGTCAACAACACTTCGTGTTGCATAGAATAAATTAATAAGACGCTACTAAACAAAATAAAGGAAGCATAAAATGAAATACACACTATGTATATTAGCCGCAGCAGCAATGATCGCTGGATTTAGCGGCTGCAACAAAAAAGAAGAGGTAACTCCGACTGAGACTCTTAAAGCAACAACGGAGAAGGCCAAAGAGTGGGCACCGGAGACAGCTGCACCGGCCCATGACCCAAGTGACGGCGGTGACCACACCGGCCACAACCACAACTAAGAGTCTGCGCAGAAATAAATTCACAAATTTTTGTGGCTAGGCGCATGGCTGACAAGGCGCGGAAACACAGGGATATGGACATATTTCGAGTTTCCGCAACGAAGTCAGGCGTGATGCAGTAGCCACTAAAATGTGAAGTTATTTCCGCGTGGGCCCTAAGTATATGATACAGGTGCGTCACTCTGCGACGCACCTGCCTCATATAAGCACGCAATCCTATCACACAATCTCTGTGACACCGGCCTTCTGCATGGCCTGCCTCAGATGTGCACGGGCCGCCAAATAATCATCAGCCCCCACATATTCGAGAATCATGGGTGCCTCAGGAGTCTGACGGGCTGCCAGCGTAACAAATCTCTGATAGTCAAGGTCCCCCTTGCCTGCCGCCACGCCACGTTCAATATGAAGCTTACGGTCTTTTGCATGCAGACAATCTACCAGCGGGGCAAGCTGCTGGAACATTTCATCCAAATCGTTTAATTCAATCAGATTTGCTGGGTCAAGCAACACTCTGACACGTGGTGAATTGACCTCCTCCACAAACAGCCGCACCCGCTTTGCACTGGTAAGAAAACCGCGATAAAAAGGTTCCAGCAGAATTTTCGCATCGTGTTTATCCGCCATTGCAGCCATCTTGCGCCCCGTCGTAACCATACGTGGCCAGACCTCATCCTGAAACGCCAGTTCAATACGTGGGGCAGGAGCCTCAGAATCATGATAATGTCCCGCTTCATTGATAAAGGTGCGCACCCCCATATGTCCGCCTATTTCCATCATAGACTCAAAATATGCAAGATTTGCTTTAATCTCCCCTTCATCAGGATGAATAAGATTCGTATAGACGCCAATGCTGTGAATATCAATTCCTGCATCGCGATAAACTGCGGCAATCTCCCTGCATCGTGCAGGTGTCAAAGAGGATAGGTCCGACCGCCCATTGTACTTCCAGAACTTGCTGTCGGTCTGACTGAGAAACAGCTGAATCACCCCGACCCCGGCACCCGACAGCTCTTTCGCCAGTGCGGCATTCGAAAAACCACCGAAACCAAGTGTTGAGACACCAATTTTCAGGCCGGCCTTGGGAGTGCCCGAAGCAGCCTGCACCGAGGATGAAGAACCCCCCATCCCGCATAGCACAGCGGCCTGCGCAACACCACTAAGCACCTGACGACGCGAACATTCTCGTTTCATAAAAGACTCCTTTATTATTTAGTCCAAGATTATGCCAGAAAACACCCGGCAACGTAAAGTTTTGCTTTTTCCGATTTTTTCCTAATCCTAATCCTAATCCTAATCCTAATCCTAATCCTAATCCTAATCCTAATCCTAATCCTAATCATTAATTATATGTCTATGCCAATAGCGATAGCGAAAATAGAGGACGGCGGGCCGCCATCCCTCCAATATCGACAACTGCATGCATAATATCAATGGAGGGTCACGGACTCCGAGACCAAGGACGGCGGACCGCCATCCCTCCAGCAGTTACCCACATAAAAGCCGGAATATCCAAAGTTTTATACCAATTCATAAATAATCACAGGTTCATTCGTTAACATCCACATTTTAGCTTTGTGTCCCAGCTCTCTTTGTGGTTTTATATATCTTTAACCGACACCTAAACTCCTGCATCCCTACTTGTCCAGGCGTAGCCTTGGCGAAGACGGATGGGATGCGCGATGCCTCTATGACTCTCAGGGAATAGAAAAAACCATGCTCTTAATTCTTTTTAAAATGCTGCCCCTGATACTGATGGCACTGACGGGATATGCGCTTAACCGACTGAAGATTATTGATAAGGACTTCAACCGGAAGCTGTCACGAACCCTGATAAATGTTTTTTATCCCTGCCTGATTATCACCCTGATGGTAAAAAACTTTACCCCGGCCTCTCTGGCGGAGTACTGGGTCATGCCTGCTGGTCTTGTTTTCATCCTCTGCACCGGATGGTCATTCGGTCTGCTCACAAAAGGTTTTCTGAAAAATAAAACCGATGACACCAAACGCTGTTATCACTTCACCTGCATGATGAACAACTATTCGTTCCTGCCGATTATGATGGCCGCCTCTATGTGGGGCGATAAAGCGGTAGCCCTGATTGTATTCTCCGCACTTGGATCTGAACTCGCAATCTGGACCCTCGGAATCACGACCCTGACAGGACAGAAACTCTCAGTTAAATCACTGAAACACCTGCTCAGCATGCCCATGATTGCTCTGGCCGTTGCTTTTGCCATTATCCTGATCCGGGCAACCCTGATCAAACAGGGCATCACTCTCAGTGAAGGCAGCAGCGAGATCATGCTGAAGTTTTTTGAGACATGCCAGATGCTCAGCGGAGCCACCATCCCGGTCGCCGCCATTGTCTGCGGCTCCCGCATGGCATCCATGAAAGCCACCCATCTCTTTAATCCGGCTATGGCCGGAACATGCCTGATGCGACTGGTCGTTATCCCGGCCTTCTGTGTTGCTGTAATCCAATTCATGCCGGTTGCCGTAGAGGTAAAACAGGTACTCTTTCTGATTGCGATTCAGCCGGTAGCCATGGCCAGCGTGGCTCTGGCCGAAGCCTTTCACTGCGATGCCGAGTTTGCCGCAACAGCAACCTTTGCCACCCATGTCCTCTGCTTGCTGACAATCCCTCTCTGGCTTAGTCTGCTGATTTGAAAAGAACAAAGTTTAATCAGCAGTGTCCCTTAGTTGCTATAAAATCAACTTCTTGTTTTCTTGAATGTTTTTTTAACCACTGAGAGCGTAGCGCAGCATAGCCGCAACCAAATTCTTTGACAGAATTAACAGGCTATTACTGCTCCAAGGATTATTTCTCACAGAGTCACAGAGAACACGGAGAGAAAACCACTAAAGATATTACTCTGTGCCTCTGTGAGAGATAAAAAACGTACAGGAAAAACACGAAAATGAATGATAGTAGTACGGAGGTACGGAGATCATTGCTGCGTTACGTTTCTTTGTGAAATTCATGTTATTGACGGTTATAACGAGTAGTGTTATAATATTACACATGATAAAGGCTTTTAAGGATAAAGGGACGAACGACATTTTTAATGGCACAGGATCTAAAGCTGCCAGAAAATGTTGTCCTCAATCCATTTGGTCCGTAGCGCAAAGGAAACTCCCCAAAAACCGTCCTCCTTGTCACCCAGGAGAAATGCTTTTGGAGGAATTTGTCAAACCTCTCAATATAACCCAAACAGAACTTGCTCAAAAACTAGGAGTATCTTATCCACGCCTAAACGAAGTTATCAAATGCCGTAGGTCAGTAACGCCAGACACTGCGTTAAGACTGTCTCAAGTTCTGGGGATGTCGGCAGACTTCTGGCTCGGATTACAACAGGATTGGGATCTTTGGCATGCAATAAACAGTCCGAAATCTGTCGAAATTAAAAAACTAAAACCAATCTTAATGAAAATAGAAAATTTGGCATAACATAAAGAAGCTTTCCATCTGACGTAGCGCACATGGAAAGCATTTGTTGGTTAATTCGACAATCTTTAGCAGAATAATGTACGGCAGAAACTAAACGTAGTAGGACTGGCGCATAGCGACGGCAACGACCGTAGGAAGAGTCAATAATAACTGAAGTCTTTTTAGATTATTCATTATTCTGCCGCTCATTATTCTGCAATAAGTCTTGCTGAGATGGCGTGTGTTTGATGATTCGACGCGTTCGGAAGAGCTTATTGAAAACTGGAATTTAACATGAATCCATCATTCGGAATCGCTATCGGTATCGGCATCGCTACTCGAACTGCATTTTCGAAGCCGATTCCGATACTGATTCTTTCCACATTCAACATTCCACATCTCACTATTGGAGGCGACCTCCTCGCTCTGCGTGGACTTGGTTCTTCATCTCCGCACCGGTTGCAGTTGGGCGATGATTCCTTTGCCCAGTCTCCAGATCAAGACTCCATTGAGAGTGGCTTCTGCGGTTTTAGCTCCGACCGCCCGGCCGATGGTGCCTGTCAGAAAACTGAAGCTGTCACCCATGAATTCGGAGATGGCATCCGCTCCGGCATCGGTTGCACTCTCGGTGGCTCCTTCGATGACCCCGCTGAGGTAGGTATGGATAATAGAGCGGGAGAGAATAACACCACACTGTCCCCAGGCGGGTCGTAGATTGTAGATCATCAGCATCTCCCGGATCAAGCCGGTACAGCCGTAGAGTACTATCATCTGATCAACCATTGAAATAGGAGATAGAGCTGTTCCACTGCCTACTTTGAGTGCGTATTGCCGGATGCGGCGTTTCGCAAATTTATCGAGTATCTTCTGAAATCCATTGGTGAAATCATTCAACCACTCCTCGGTGCTCTGTGTGTCGACTGTGGATTTGAGTGAATCTCGGGTAGCGCTTAGACTCAGCCACTCATTCTCAGACATTCCCAGCTTCAAGAGACGCCGTTTGTTTTTATTATCCAGTGGATAGTGATCGAGATATTTCGCCAGAAGTATTAGTGCTGTTTTCTCTTTCTGCGCTGAAATTAACTGAAGATGGTGTCGTTCGGAGAGAGCTTTGAGTGCAGCGGGGTTGACCTGCTGATTCCGCTGCAGGCGGATTATCTTCCAGAACAAGGTTGCAATGATATATAGAATGATGCCGCTGAAAATCGTAATGCAGATTATGGCAGGCCACTTCCATAGAGCTGGCATGGAACTGACTTCATTTGCAAAGAGAACAACCTGGTTGATAATAAAGATTCCGAGAACTGAGGATAACAGGAGCATTGAGATGGTCAGGAATTGCTTAACCGGCTTGGGGATCTTCCAGCTGTTCTTATTTTCCATCTCTTCCAGAATGGTCTCCGCGCTTTCCCGCATCTGTTCGTCAAGAATGGTTTGGCAGTTTTCGATCTCGTCCTCTGTGAGCTCATCATCAATTTCAGTGATTTCAATTACTTGCTCGGGATCGTTGGCCTCATCTTTTTTGATAAAGTAGAGGAGCCTGGCTGGATTAAATTTCATTTTCATAATTTTTTTCTAACAGGATGAACAGGATTGTCTTTTATCCTGTATATCCTGTTATCCCGTCTAAATTATTTTTTTTTAACACAGAGGCACAGAGCCACAGAGATAAAGAACTCTTATTTTTTACCTCAAAACAACGCTGCAACAGATCTTTTTACCTTCAATTTTTCTGCCTCAAACTCCGTGTCTCCGTGCCTCTGTGTTGAAAACGTATTATGTTTTTCAGCAATTCATCACAGTGCTGTGTTGTTCACAACAAACTCACCAATCTCATCTGTGATATCTTTCCAGTTGATACCGAAGTGTAGTGCATGTTCGGAGTCTTTGTCGACATAAAGAGCTTTGGGGTTTGGCAACTTTTCAAACCACTCTTGTGCTGCATCGCTATCGATCACTTTATCGCGGGTGCTGATGGCGCAGAATATCGGCATTTTATTTGGGAGCTCAATATTCTGATTACTTGCGGTGATTGAAAAGAGGATGTCGTAAACGCTATAGGGGACAAACTTATCGACGGCATAGGTGTAGCTCGGATCATCAACAGCGGTTAATCGCTCGGTAAAGGGTGACTCGAAAGTCCGCGCCATCCAGAGCACCTTTGTTCCCAGACCGTACCAGAACCGAGCTGTAAGGCAGGGGACACGGCGGTTGGAGACTCGTAGCAGCGGAGCCAGCGTGACCAGCCCTGAGATGTTAGCATGATTGCGGGGGATGGCATCTATGGCAATGGCGCAGCCCATTGAATGCCCCACCAGCCAGATCTGCTTGCGGTCTCCCTTGATTTCGTTAATTTTGCTGTCAACGGCCGTGCGGATTTCATCTATGGAAACACCCCGGGCACTGGAGAGACTCTCGCCCCAGCGTGGTACGCGGATGGCGTGGCAGGAAAACTCATGGCTGTTTGTCAAGCGCTGTGCTATTCGTTTCCAGCCATAGGGCAGATCAGCAAATCCGTGAATGAAGATCAGAGCCTTATCTCCCTTTCCGCAGGAGAAAGGCTCTGAATGTTCCAGCAGTCCGGATTCATTACGGACAACCTTGCGGTTCCAGCAGTGATACCGGCCCTGAATCCAAAGAAGATGGATCAGGTTGCCGGTTATCCAGATAAGAAGAACTATTGCCAGAGTTATCAATTTTCGTTTCACAGTTAGAATTATAGGCATCCCATGGGATGGCTGGTTTTAGTAGCTATACAATCAACTCCTGTCATAAAAAACAAGAAATTGAGGTGACTGTTTTTATAAATCATTGGCGCATAAAAGGTTGAATATCCAATATCCAACAAGGAACTCCCAATATCCAAGGCAATAGCCGCTTCGCGCCAGCCTCTATCTTCGGTGCTCGTGATCAAAACTCTTCTTCTATGCAACGCGAAGCGTTGTTGACTAAACCAGCGGTGCATATCACACAACTGTTCAATAAGAGAAAAAAGATTTCATATCACATAGGCTCAGTTTGGTTCCGGCTCCGCTGGTTTAGTTGTTTAGTCGAAGGACAAAATAAATATGCTGTAGCTGAAGGAGGTCAGTCGCTATGCGGCTGACTTGAAGCGGTTGTAATTATCGCACTTTGGTTTGTCGCCCGCATAGCGAACGACTTCCTTACGAATGCTGCTTCATAACGCGGAGCTACCTGATCTTAACATGCAACGGGGTTGCGATGTTAAGAGCGGCAACCCATCAGTCCCGCGAAGCGGGCTGCTAATAAACCGGCCCTCAATAACTCAATTCCGCGCAGCGGAATCAGATAATTCGGTGCGCCGAATTATTAGTGCTTGAAGCTGCGCTGGCCTGTGAAGGCCATTGCGACATCTGCATCGTTACAGCAGTCAATCACATCCCAGTCGCGGATAGATCCGCCGGGCTGGACAATGGATTTAACTCCCTCGTTGATACCGACCTCTGCTCCGTCACGGAAGGGGAAGAATGCATCTGAAATCATACAGGAACCAATCAGACCGCCCTTCTCTGCGTTAACCTGTTCGTCAATCGCAGCAATCTTTGAAGCTGCCTCATCGCCAAACTTCAGTGTCAATGCGTTGTATGGAGTCTGATATTTCTCCCAGGAAATCCAGTCGGCATGTTTGCGGTAGGCTTTATCGCGAGCAATTTCAGCTACGCCCACACGATCCTGTTCACCGGTTCCAATGCCAACAGTCACACCGTCTTTGATATAAAGGACTGAGTTACTTGTTACACCAGCTTCAACCAACCATCCAAAGAGAAGATCTTCATACTCAGCTGCGCTTGGCAGACGTTTGATAGCATGCACGGTGCCATCTTTACGGGTACAGGATGCCGGCATCAATTGCTCTATCGTGCGTGCCTCAGGAACGAACGACCATTGGGCCACGATTCCACCATCCATCAGTGCCTTGAAATCAACTACACGTTTGGCGACAAAGTCAGAGAGTCGTGACATATTGTTGATCTGCATGACGCGCAGATTTTTCTTGGTTGCAAAAATATCCATGACACCATCTGCAAATCCAGGGGCTACCACTACTTCGGCATAGTTTGCTGTGACCAGCTTGGCTGTCTCCAGATCCACCTCCTGGTTGAATGCAATACAACCGCCGAAGGCTGCCAGACGGTCAGCTTTGTTGGCACGGAAGTAGGCTTCTGCCAGGGTGCTGCCTTTGGCAACGCCGCAGGGGTTGTTGTGTTTGACAATCACTGCGCAGGGGCTGCTGCCCAGATAACGCAGTATGTTGAGGGCGTTGTCGGCATCTGTAATGTTTGTTTTGCCGGGATGTTTGCCGCTTTGAACCAGCAGCGGATCAGAGGCCAGAAAGTTGTTGGCATCCAGGGCTTTGACATCACCCAGAACAAGGTTGCCGTTCACCAGCTTGTACATGGCTGCTTCCTGCCCCGGGTTCTCTCCGTAGCGCAGACCTTTCTGCTCGTTGTCGATAACCCATGAAACTTTTTCATACGCCAGGGTCTGACGGTTGTCTCCATCAATGAATGAGATTTCCATCTGTGGTGTGAAATGATCATCCATGATAGTTCTGTAAGCGGCTTTAAGATCTGTGGCCATTGTTAATTCTCCTTCTATTTCTGTTGATAAATTGTTTTGTCTAGCATCTTGTTCGGCTGTTAGGCTGTTAGGCTGTTAGGCTGTTAGGCTGTTCGGCTGTTAGGCTGTTAGGCTGTTAGGCTGTTAGGCTG
>JAQIBS010000187.1 GCA_027858965.1 Kiritimatiellia bacterium | reverse complement strand
GAGCAACGCGTCGCGCTTCTTAGTAAGCTTTGCTTTCTTTTTATTCATGTCAATAGTATAGAGCATAAATCATACTCTATACAATAACAAAACAAAAAAAGTCAAAATTAGAATTGCTGGGATAAGGTTGTTGCAGATAGCTTAATAATGTATACTATAATTAATTGTTGATCTTTATCTTTTCTCTAAAAAGGATGGTAATTCTTGTTTGTGGGGTTTATATAAAAATGAAAAAAATTACATGTAATATCAGTTTTGTGCTGGCAGTTGTATTCTGTGCTTTGATTACACCTGTTGTCTTGGCACAGGATGATGATTTTGATGATTTTGCCGAGTTCGAGGATGAAATTCAGAAGAAAGTTGATGCTGTGAACGTTGCAGATCCTGCTGAGTCGGTTAATCGCGGTTTTTTCTGGTTTAATGATAAACTCTATTTTTATGCATTGAAACCGGTTGCTGTTGGTTATAAGGCTTTTGTGCCGAAGCCGGCCCGTTCATCGGCGAAAAACTTTTTCGATAACATTATCTTTCCTAAACGGTTAGTGAATAATCTGTTGCAGTTGAAGTTTCGTGGTGCTGCCGAGGAGCTTCGAAATTTTACATTTAACTCAACAGCCGGAGTGTTGGGCCTTTTTAATGTTGCGGAGAATCATTATGGATGGGAGGTGCGTGAGGAGGACTTTGGTCAGACCATGGCGCATTATGGTGCGGGTCCCTGGATGGCTGTTCATCTTCCGGTTTTTGGCCCTTCGAATTTACGCGACTCTATTGGTCTGGTTCCTGACTTTTTTCTGGATCCGATTATATTGATTGACTCCTGGGGCATTCGGTTTGCAATTCATAGTGGAGATGTTGTTAATGAGACCTCTTTGAATATTGGGTTTTATGAGGATATCAAGGCAGAGAGTCTTGATCCATACAGGTTTGTACAGGATGCTTATGAGCAGAATCGGCAAAAAAAGATTAAGGAGTAAACAGAGTATGAAAAAAAAGGCATTAATATTTTTATCGTTGGTTATGTTTATAACAACTGATATCTGTCTGGCTGATGATGCACTCGGTGTCACAGAGTGCATTTTAAAAAGCACGATTAATCAGGGAATTGATATTCTTAAGAATAAAGAGAGCTCAGATGAACAGAAACTTCAATCCTTTGATACACTTCTGGCAGAGAAATGCCACACGGATCTGATGAGTATGCTGGCTCTTGGTAAAAAGGGATGGGTCTCTTTTATGCCGGATCAACGTGTTGAGTTTACTAAGGCTTTTATCACCCTTATGACGCGCACCTATTACAATAAATTAAGCCAGGCAGATGTCACTAATGTTAAGGTGACTTACAAGGATAATATAGAGGTCAGTAAAAGCAAAAGAACTTTAAAAACAGTCATGAGTAATTCCGATGAAGGTTTTGATGTTGACTACAAGTTTGCTCTGCGTCAGGATCATTGGGCTATCTATGACATGGAGATTGAGGGAATCAGTCTGATTGCTTCATATCGCTCACAGTTTACTGATTTTCTGAAAACCAGATCTGCGGCTGATCTTTTGACAGAGATGCAAAGTAATGAACAGAAGTTCACGGCGAAAACGGTTGTGAAATAAGTTTTTAATTAAAGGGATCTGTGTATGCGGAGCATTCAGGAGTTATATCGCAGTGTTGTTATTCGTGCTCCCAAATGGACACTTCTGATTATGCTGCTTGTCGGCGTGTTCTTTCTTTTCCATTCGAAAGATTTCTTTTTGGATGCCTCCAGCGACTCCCTTATGCTGGAGAATGATCCGGAGCTGATTGAATTCCGGGAGATATACGCTCGTTATGGAACTGGTTCCTCGCTTCTGGCGGTTACCTTTTCTCCGAAGGATGGTGAGCTTTTCACCACAAACGGGCTTGCCCGGTTGCGGGCTATCCGTGCAGATCTTAAGCAGATTCCTCATATTGAGAGTGTGATTACACTTTTGGATGTTCCTCTATTTCAGAATCCTCCGGTTCCTATTGCGCAGGTAACCGATAATGTGCGCACTTTGGATGACCCTGAAACTGATATAGCACTGGCTAAAAAAGAACTTTTAGCCAGTGAAGCTTATAGACAGCAGTTGATCAGCAGTGATGGCAGGACTGCCTTGATGGCAATGTATGTGAAGTCCAACAAGGGGCTTTGCGAAGTGCGCAGTCAACGCACTGCGTATCAGCTTGAGATTGATAAGGGGATTGATGTAGAGCAAAATCGGGCGGCCTATAATGCGCTGACTCCGCGTTTACGGGCTGTTCAAAAAGAGGAAAACAGGAAAGTGGATGAAATGCTGTCCATACTTCGCTCTACGCTTGATAGTTACAAGGAGGAGGGCGATATCCGTATCGGCGGTGAGCTGATGATTTCCAATGATATGCTGAACTATATCCGGAGTGATCTTAAAGTCTTCGGAATCTCCATTTTCTTTGTTATTGCTGTTATTCTGACATATTTCTTTAAGCGTAAGCGCTGGGTGATGACAGCGGTTTTATGTTGTGCCTATTCCACCGTTGTCATGGTTGGCTTGATTGGCTGGCTGGAATGGCCGGTAACTGTGATATCTTCAAATTTCATATCGTTGCTGTTGATAATGAATATGTCACAGGTCATTCATCTGATAGTGCAGTACCGGGAGCTCTCTCATCTTAATGCCAAGATGGATGTGGCTGAATTGCTTAGTCGGACAGTTGCTCAAAAATGGACTCCTTCGCTTTTTACAACCCTGACCACTATTGCCGGATTCAGCTCTTTGACCCTCTGCGATATCAAACCGGTTAAGGACTTTGGAATGATGATGAGTTTGGCCTTGGTTGTTTCGATGTCAGTTTCATTTATCCTGTTTCCATCTCTTTTGATGTTGTTTAAAAAAGAGAGTGATCAGTCCGGACGAGAGGTGGGGCACTCTGTAACAGCCTGGGCTGCATCAGTTACAGCACACAGGGGTCGGTCTATTGTTTTTGTAACTCTGTTGATTGTGGTGTTTATTGTTTTCGGTATGGGGCGTTTGACGGTGGAGAACAGCTTTGTCGATTACTTTAAGAAGAGTTCAGATATTTACCAGGGCATGGTCTTTATCGATAAAGAGCTGGGCGGAACAACCCCTCTGGATGTGATCATCTCCCTTGATTCTCCCTCCAGCCCAGAAACGAAGCCAGCACAGGAAGGCAGTCGCTATGCAGCTGACCAAACGAAGCCTGCACGGGAGGGCGAATCTCCTGATGAGCCGCAAACACAGGAGGCATCCGCTGATGAGCTGGATGAATTTGCAGAATTCGATGAATTTAATGATACCGGTTCTTCGGAACAATACTGGTATACGCCAGCAAAACTTGAGGTTGTTCGCAAGGCTCATGCAATTATTGAAAGGCAGCCGGAGATTGGCAAGGTTTGGTCTCTTGCGACTCTTCTGCGTGTGACCGACATGCTGAATAAAGGCAAGCCGCTTGATGCTTTTGACCTGGCTATTATGGCATCGAAGCTGCCTGAGTACGCAACAGATATTCTAGTCACCCCTTTCGTGAGTCTGGAACATAATCAATTTCGTATCAATGCCCGCATTTTTGACTCAAATAAAGATTTGAGACGCGCTCCTTTTTTGAAACGGCTGGAAAAGGATTTGAATGAGGGGCTTGATCTGCCACCGGGAGCAATTGTGGTTAATGGCACACTGGTGCTTTATAACAGTGTGTTGCAGAGCCTTTTCAGATCTCAGATTCTGACTCTGGGGGTTGTGTTTGCCGTGCTGCTGCTTATGTTTATGGTGTTATTCCGTTCTGTTAAGCTGGCGCTTATTGCTCTCTTTCCTAACTTGATTTCAGCTTTGATGGTTCTTGGCATCTTGGGAACGTTTAATATTCCTCTTGATATTATGACGATAACGATTGCATCGATCAGCATTGGTATTGCTGTGGATGATACCATCCACTATATACATCGTTTCAGAGAGGAGTTTAATGGGTGTGGAAACTATCTGGCTGCAATGCGGGCTTCTCATAAAGGGGTTGGCAGTGCTATGTTCTACACCTCGGTTACAATTGTTTCCGGGTTTATGCTACTGGTGTTCTCAAACTTTATTCCCAGCATTCTGTTTGGTGTTTTAAGCAGTGTCGCCATGGTGGTTGCGTTGCTTGGGGCGTTGACTCTATTGCCTCGGCTGATTATTATCTTTAAACCATTTGGTTCTGAGTATTATGTCCAACAACACTGATCGTAATCTGGATGCGGATGTCACATTGAACAGCGGTGCTCTGGTCGCCAACTGGTATCTGCAGACTGCTGCGGAAACCACTATTCATTGCCTTAAGCCAGTTACCGCCAGCGGTGACAGCTCCCTGATTATCGGTGTTGCCTCTCCCTTGGTGAATGATGAGAATAGTGGTAAGTCCCATCTGAACATCGAGAAGGGACTTAAGGGAACAGGAACTCTCACCTGTAATCCTGATTCTATATCTGACCCCAGTACTTTCCGTATTCGTCTGCTTGATGATAACTCCGGTTTCAAGGGCACTCTGGTAATCGATGAAGGAAATGTTGATGTGGGCGACACAGATGGAGGAACGGTCGGTACTCTGAATGGCGGACCGGTTGTGGTCAGCAGCGATGGTATGCTCTGGCTTAACAGGACCGATCCTCAGACGTATACCAATACATTCTCAGGCAGTGGACGCGTGGTTATTCTTCATGATGGCGATGCGACCTTTGATGGAAATACGGGCGGGTGCGGGAATCTTGATGTGGCTAACGGATCATTGACGCTGGCTAACGCTGCAGAGGTGACGCTCTCTCAAGTTCTCACGGTCGCTACTAAGGTGAGGCAGCTTGATGATTCTACGATTGCCTCTGAGTTCACTATCCCTGATGGTTGTTCCCTGACTGCGCTTGGCATTGTCGGTGGCAATGATGATACCAGTATAACATCTACCGATGAAATTCTGGTAACGATCAATCAGAGCGGAGGCTCTGTAACGACGACGGGTGATATCGGTGAGGGTAACGGCTTACGGCTGGCACACTATTCTAAGGCTGACAGCGTTTACAATATGAGTGGTGGAACCCTCGTTATCGGTGGGGAAAAAGATCTGGGAGTTGCGACAGAGGGTAAGGGGTGGTTTAACATGATCGGCGGTGATGTTTTCACTACGCGTGTGATGCTCAATGAGCGTACCAACACAGGTGGACATGGGAAATTGACGATTTCAGGTGGAACGCTGCATCTTGGTTCCGGAGGTATTACTGCAGACTCCAATGGGCCTTACAGGGTTGTTTTTGGGGATGGCGGAGGATGGTATATGGGATACGGTGGTAGCAAACTGGAATGATGCCGCCACGACTGGCAGTGGTATAGTCTGGTCAAATGTTCCGCCGATGCGCGCTGTTTTTGGCGGTGCTGCTGGCGATGTGGATGTTGAAGGCTCTGTTGAGTTCAGTTCACTTTCATTTGTTACGGATGGATACGTGTTGGCTGATGCCGATGATGACGGAACGCTGAATCTCTCCGGTTTTTCAACTCTCTCGGCTGATTCTAATGTAACTGTTGTGATCAGTGAGCAACTGACAGGTACCAATGGTTTTGTAAAGTCCGGTGCGGGTGTAGTGGTTCTCTCCGGCACCAATACCGCAACGCTGAGCGGCCAGGTGTTTGTCAACGAAGGCACCCTGCGCTGGGGTGATTTCTACGGTATGCCTGCTACAAGCTCTGACAAGCCAATTACGGTTGTTGATGGCGCTACGCTGGATCTCGGGGCGCTAACTCACTTCGATGTTTCCCGTCATTACGCAATTGCCGGTAAAGGTGTGAATAATGCCGGTGCTCTTATGAAATCCGGGCCGAACAGTATTTATGGGGGGTGGTGTACCGATTCTGTTAAATTGCTGGATGCCTGTAATATGTTTGTGTATAGCGAAATTAAGGGTACAGGAACACTTTATATTAACCGTGCGTCAATAACGCCGGCGGAAGCCGCCAACTGTTTTGTTGACCTGTATGCGAAAAACACGTTTACAGGAACTGTTTCGATCGGGCGTGGGCTCTGCAACCTTAAGGCGTCCGCCTCCCTGCGAGGAGCAACACGTATTGAACTCGCTGCCGGTGTAACTCTGGATATCCAGAATCCCGGAGATACACTGGGCGATGAGGTAGTCCTGGTGATTCCAGATGATGGTAACAGCGCTACCGGTATCACGCTTACTAATGGCATGGCCGAACTGGTCGGCCGGGTTATTCTGGGCGGCACATCCTATGGTCCCGGCAGTGGCTCATTCGGCAGCAGTGTCAGTGTGGCTGATCATCAGGATAATGAGTATTTCAGTGGAGCTGGAATCGTTTATGTGCAGGAGGCAGAGGGCACCCTGATTATAATGCGTTAAGAGCCCTTGCAACAGGGATTAGTGACAGTAAAAAATTATATTAGAAGAGACCTTGTCCGCACTGTCGGATAAGGTCTTTTCATGTTAAAAATCAACAGGTTCGGAGGGCGCTCTCACCTTGCTTTTGCCTTGTGGATGACGGCTGGTTTTGTTATTATAAATTTAACAATTTATATGGGATACTAGTATGTCTGATGAAACTAATCTTGAAGTCGATAGCAAAGTAGAAGAGAGCACTCAATCCGGTAACTACACCGCTGCAAACATAACTGTTTTGGAGGGGATGGAGGCTGTTCGCAAGAGGCCTGCCATGTATATTGGCGATACCGGGGAGCGGGGATATCATCATCTGGTTTATGAGGTTGTCGACAACTCAGTTGATGAATCGCTGGCTGGATACTGTTCCCATGTGGATGTGGTCATCAACCCGGATGGATCGGTTTCTGTCACGGATAACGGGCGTGGTATTCCTGTTGATATGCATCCGGTTGAGAAACGGCCTGCATTGGAGGTTGTGCTGACAACCCTGCATGCAGGTGGTAAGTTTGATGGATCAAACTACAAGGTCTCCGGTGGACTGCATGGTGTTGGTGTCTCCTGTGTTAATGCGCTTAGTGACTGGATGGTGGTTGAGGTACGTCGTGATGGCAAGATTTATCGCCAGCGTTTTGAGCGTGGCATTCCTGCATCTGAACTTGAAGTTATCGGCGATACTCAAGGAACCGGAACAAAGGTGACATTCTTGCCTGATCACTCCATTTTCACTTGCCGTGCTTTCAAATGGGATATTCTGGCAAACCGATTACGTGAACTGGCATTTTTGAACAAAGGGGTTTCGATTCGCTTTCAGGATCTTGAAAGTGAAATGGAGCGTGATGAATCTTTCCTTTTTAATGGTGGTATTGTTGAGTATGTGGAATATCTTAACAAAAACAAGAGCCCTGTGGATGATCAGGTCATCTATGTTTCCGGCACACGTAATCTCATTGAGTGTGAAATTGCCATGCAGTACACGGAGGCTTATACGCAGACTGAGTATAGCTACTGCAATAATATCCATACCATTGAGGGAGGCACCCATCTTTCCGGATTCCGCTCGGCTCTGACCCGTACGGTTAACAAGTATATCGCTGACAATAATCTACAGAAGAGCACCGAAAGTGCCTTGACTGGCGATGATATCCGAGAAGGAATCACCGTGATTATATCAGTCAAGGTTCCTGAACCGCAGTTTGAGGGGCAGACTAAGACCAAACTTGGTAATGGAGATGTTGAGGGTATTGTTGCTCAGATCGTTAATGATCAGCTGGGAACCTTTTTCGAAGAGAATCCTGTGGTGACCCGCAAGGTTGTAGAGAAGGCAGTTCTGGCTTCCCGTGCCCGTATTGCAGCCCGTAAGGCCCGCGATTTAACCAGACGTAAGGGTGCTCTAGACGGGCTGGCTCTTCCCGGTAAGCTGGCTGACTGTTCGGAGCGTGACCCTGCCAAGTGTGAATTGTATGTTGTAGAAGGAGATTCAGCGGGTGGTTCTGCAAAACAGGGTCGCAATCGTAAGATGCAGGCTATTCTGCCGTTGCGAGGAAAGGTGCTCAATGTTGAAAAAGCACGTATTGATAAGATTTTAAATAATAATGAAATCAGAACACTGATTACCGCTATTGGTGCTGGATTTGGAACAGATGAATTTGATATTGCCAAGGTGCGTTATCATAAGATTATCATCATGACAGATGCCGATGTCGATGGTGCCCATATCCGTACGCTTCTGTTGACTTTCCTCTATCGCCAGATGCCCAAGTTACTCGAGAACGGGTATATCTACCTGGCGCAGCCGCCGCTTTATAAAATTACCCGTAAACAGCGTGAGGAGTATATCGAGAGTGATGATCAGCTGACCCGAAAGCTGTTGATGCTTGGAACTGATGATATGGTTGTTGAATGTGTGGATGGCCGCACGCTCGCCGGTTCAGAGCTGAGAGTTCTTCTGGAATTGCTGGCGGAGATTGAAGATACATTGGGGGCCTTGATTCGTCGTGGCCTTGATCCCGCAAAGATTCTTATGCAACGCAAATCGGAGAGCGGTGAGTTTCCTCGTTTTGTGCTGATTGAGGGTTGTGGCGATAATGCCATATTCCGCTATGCATATAATGATGCTGAACTCGCGGTTATTCGTGAAAAGGTTGAGGCTGACCTTGGATATCCCATTGACCTTGCTGAGACTCAGGTACAGTCATACGGTGTTAATCAGCCGTTGGATTTCCGCTGGATCGAACTGTTTCACTCCGGTATGTTGAAAAAACAGATGGACTCACTGGCTGCTATGTCATTTGATGCCAATGCCTGCGTTCCATCCGAGAACCCAATTGGTTATATTGTTGAAGATGAGGATAAAGTTCCCGTGATGGCACTTCCTCAGCTGTTGGAGACTGTGCGGGAACGTGGACGCAAGGGACTTGCCATTCAGCGCTACAAAGGTCTGGGTGAAATGAATCCCGATCAGCTCTATGATACCACGATGGATCCTGAGAAACGCCGGCTGTTACGCGTGACGCTGGATGATGCGGTTAAAGCCGATGAAATCTTTACATTGCTGATGGGTGATGATGTGGAGCCCCGCCGTAAGTTTATTGAGACCAATGCGCTTAATGTAAAGAATCTGGATATCTAACTAATGCAGCGAAGCTGGAATCAAACCAGAGATAGTGATATGCAATAGACGCTGAAAAATGCATTGTATCCCAATGCTTGGGTTCATAGTGCCCGACTTACTATTCTAAAAGCGTGAGTGTGTGGGTTCTGCTTTTTTAGTCAGCTGTATTTATGAACCATGTCTCGCACCTTGTCTCATACCTCGTCTTTCACCAAAATTAGACTAAGTGCAAGACAAAGTTTGAGTCAAAGTGTGGCCTACTTCTCATCTTGTCCCGGTGTCGCCGGATGTCCGCTCCCACCTTGGACATTGGAAATTCCTTGTTGATTATTGGATATTGAGCTACGGGCGAAGCCGCTACGAAAGCATCACCTGGCCACCGGTAACCGGTACGGCCTGTCCTGTTTCATAGGCTTGTTCCATCAAATAGAAAACAGCCTTCATTACATCCGGAGTTGTGCAGCCCCGACGCATGGGAACTTTGGACTCATAAAATGCTTTTACATCATCAAAGGTTTTGGCTCCAGGCACTTTTCCGCTGTCAAGGTACTGTTTGAAAAGGCCCTTTTCCGGATCTGCCCAGAGTGGTCCGTCATAGAAGTTCCCGGGGCAGATAGAGTTAACCTTGATGCCGTCTTCAACAAGTTCCATCGCAAAACTCTGGGTTAATCCGATTCCGCCGAATTTTGAACCTGCATAGGCACCATTCTTGTTTGATCCGACCAGCCCTGATTTGCTGTTGACCTGAATGATATCGGACCATATTTGAGGAGCGGCCTGGTTTTGCAGTGCCATGATGGGTGCGGCCGCCTGCACAGAGAGAAAGTAGCCCTTGTAGTTTACATTCGTTACAAAGTCAAGGTCACGCTCACTTAGAGTCTTGACGCTTCCAGCTCGCAGTACTCCGGCATTTGAAACAAAAAGATCAATTCCTCCAAAGATTCCAACAACCATCTCAACGGCGGAATTAAGAGATTTTTTGTCGGCCACATTGACCACTACGCCTACCGCTGTATCGCTTTTTAGCTCGCTGTTGATTTTTGCAGCTGCCTGTTTTACACCCTCCTCATTGATATCAGCCAGTGCAACCCATGCGCCTTCTCTGGCGAGAGAACAGGCAATTTCATAGCCGAATCCCTGAGCTGCTCCGGTGACTATCGCAATTTTCCCCGCTACGCGGCCTGTGGTGTCATCTGAAAATATGGCGGTGTAGGTTCCGTAGCCTTCAATGGTTACAGGATTGATGGGGGCAGGGAGTTGTTGCTTTATCTCCGCTAGTACATCTTCGCAACCGGGGGTAATGGAAATAACAGTCTCATCTCCAGTTGGTTCGGTTTTTATAAGGCGCGGGAGTGCATTGTTTTCTGCAAGTACACCTCGCAGAGCTGGTAGTATTTTTGACAACATAATAGTTTTACTTTCCTTGTTTTTTGCATAGCGCATGGCGCATAGAGCATCCGTCTTCATCCCGCAAGCGGAACTACGCCGGACAAGTAGTGCATGGATAATATGCCCTTACTCTATACAGCATACACTTTATATTAATATCCTTATTTCAAAACGCGTAGCTGTTTTAGTCGAAATTCATAAGTCCCTGCTCTCTGATAGAGCAGAACGAGGGAGGGTCACAGTAGGGGCGTCCAATGATAATGTGGTCTCTGACAGGGATATCCAGCAATTGGGCTGCATCTATCATACGTCGTGTGATTTTCAGATCCTGGGTGGAGGGCGATGGATCGCCGGATGGGTGGTTGTGTGCCAGTATTATGGATTTTGCCCTGTAGCGGATTGCTTCAGTAAAGATCTCGCGCGGGTGTACCGGTGTAGAGTCAATCAGCCCCTGCGAAACCTCAACCGGATTTCTAATAAGAATATTCTTGGTGTTAAGAAGCAGTACCCAGAAGTTTTCCTGGTTCAGATCGGCAGCAAAGGGTTCAATGACGATATATGCGTCAGCGGGACTCTCAATTTTGATGGCGGAGAACTGTTTTTTTGAGCGTGCCGCTATTCGCAGTCCCAGCTCCATGGCGGCTGAGAGCTCTTTTGCTTTAACGGGACCCAGACCGCGTATTTTGTGTCGGACGAGTTCATTATGGTCTGCTTTGGACAGCTCTTCCAGACCTCCAAAGTCAGCCAGGACATGTCGTGCTAGATCAATAACATTTTTCCCAGGGGTACCGGATCGCAAAAGGATTGCAATTAAAGAGGCATCAGAGAGATTCTTGCGTCCAATTCGCTCTAGCTCTTCCCGTGGTTTCAACGAGTCGTGCAGATATTTGACAGGGCTACGCTCAGGTGCGCATTCCCGGAGTTCAAGGCCTTTAGATTTTGAGTTCTGTTGTTCCATATTTGTTCCATAAGCATAGCACTTTATCAGCAACATCTTCAATACAATCCGTGGCTTCAATTTCGCACCAAATAGTTTTCAGCTGATGACGAAACCAGGTCTCCTGTCGTTTAGCGAGCTGCCGTGTTCGAATAGTGATACACTCTTTAGCCTCCGTTTCACTCAGTTTTCCTGATAGTACGGCCAAGGCTTCTTTGTAACCAATCGCTTTGCTTGCCGTAGAAGACCACTCTGGATAAAGTTCTTTGAGAGCGCGAACTTCATCAAGTAAGCCTTGAGAAAACATTTGTGTTATGCGTTGACGTATGCGGGTATGGAGCTGTTCGCGCGGCATGGTAAGGGCCAGAATGGATGGTTTGTTTTCTTCCTTGCTCCAGCTTTCAGGAAGTTTGCCTGCTGCATCAAGGTGCTCCAACGCACGAATAATGCGTCGTGGATTACAGAGATCAATACGTTTTACTTCGAGATGACCTGCTCTTTTAATTACTTCGTTTTGTAGTGCGGTCAACCCGTTATCATTTAGAAAAGTATTCCAGAAATTGCGTCTCTCCTGACAAACAGCCTCTGCGTCGATGCCGCTTGTCAGAGCTTTGATATACAGACCTGTGCCTCCGGTGACAATTAGGGGGGCTGCTGGCGCGGAAGAACTGAGGGTTGTCCGTGCGGCCTGAATCCATGCCCCGGTGCTAAATGGCTGATCGGGCGTTGCCAGATCAATTCCGCTGTAAGATACTGATTCGCGTTCTTCGGCTGTGGGCTTGGCGGTGCCTATATCCATTCCTTTGTATACCAGCATGGAATCGGCAGAGAGAATGCTTAATTTAAGTTTTTCCGCCAGCAGTTGGCATACCGCTGATTTTCCGGTTGCGGTGGCACCTGCCAGTATCCAAGCGTTATGAGACATCATACTGCTGTCGTCCATTTTCATAAGTTGTTGATAGTTAAATAAATAACCAATATCCAATATCCAACACGGAATATCCAATATCCAAGTTAAGAGCCGCTATCGCTCCATAATGAGATTGCATAGTCCCAGATCAAAATGGAAGCGCACACTACATTCGCGCAGATTCATGTGCATTCGTGATCGCAAACTGCGAAGAGCACCCTTTTTACTTGTTCGGTTGGATATTCCGTGTTGAATATTGGATATTGTGTGCGGCTACGCTGTGCTGTCTTCATCCATTGTTAACTCTTTATGGCTGCGACTGTACACGAATTCAGCAATGATGAAAAGGATGGCTCCACAGCAGATTGCGGAGTCAGCTATGTTGAAAGAGGGAAAGTGTGATCCTTTCCAGTGGAAATCAAGAAAATCTATTACCCGTGATATACGGATGCGGTCAATCAGGTTACCGATAATACCGCCGTAGATCAGTGAAATAATCACGGTGTGGTATTTCAGGTGGTGAAAAAGATTTTTTTGTTTCCAAGTAATAAATGCCAGAGAGAGTAGGGAGAATATTACGAGGGCAAAACGCTGCCCCGAGAAAATACCCCAGGCTGCACCTGGGTTTTCAACATACGACAGGTTGAAAAGACCAGGTATGATCTCAATTGATCGAACTGCCTGCAGCTTAGTGACTGCCAGATATTTTGTTAGTTGATCAGCCGCAACCAGAATTGCTGCAAAAACAGCTGTACGCATGAGAACCTCTTACCGTGGTTTTTTGAAACGGTTTGAGCGTTCCATATCCGATTTGCATTTTACGCAGAACTTAGCAAAGGGTCGAGCCTTGAGCCTTGGTTTGCTGATCAGGCATTCACACATTTCGCAGGAGCCATATGTACCCTTTTCGATAGATGCAAGAGCCATATCAATGTCTGAGACAATATGCTGCTGATCATTCATTTGATTCAGCGCCTGCATTCTCATGAAAGCGTCGGTTCCATCTTCTTCCGGATTGACTTCATCATCACGTTGCAGCGCATCGTGTTTCATGGAGTCTGTTTGACCGGTAAAGTGATCGCGCATGAGAAGGAGTTTTTTTTGGAAAATATCCAGATCTTTTTTCTTGAAGCTTGAGCGTCTCTTTTTTTTCTTTCCATTGGTTGAGGGCGCTATGACCTCAAAGGCTTTTTGCATAGGCGGAACAATGGGAAGCGCTTTCTTTTTCTTTGGTTTGGCTTTAGCGGGTGTTTTAGCAGCTGCGCTCTTGCTTTGTTTTTTATCATTTTTATGGGTTTCAATATCCCGCGCTTTAATAGCTTTAAGAAGATCAGCAGTGCTTTTCTTTGCTAGCTCCTCTGCCTTTTTTTTCAGGGTTTGTTTCTTTGAGGAAACTTTTTTTGCCCGTGTTTTTTTTACGGGTGTTTTTTTAGCTGTTGTTTCTTTAGCTGTTGTCTTTTTCTTTTTAACAGGTTTTTCAGCAACAGCCTTTTTAGTAACTAGTTTTTTGGTTGCGACTGGTTTCTTAGCTGTTGTTGTTGTCTTTTTCACAGCAGAGTTCTCTTCCGAAGCTTTTTTAGATGCTCTGGCGTTTTTCTTGGCAATTTTATTTTTTATTGCCGAGACTTTTCCTGAAGTTGGTTTTTTTGCAGTGCTTTTGGCCGATGAGTTCTTTTTTGTGAGCGTGGCTTTTTTAAGGGTATCCCGTGTAGAGGTTTTTTTTACACTCTTTGCCTTTGAGCTACTCTTTTTTGCAGTACTCACAGCAATAGCTTTAATAGCTTTTTTTGGGGTCTTTTTCGATGTTTTCTTTTGTGCGACCATAAATTTATACCTCATTTTTACTTATAAAGTAAAAGGTGTGCAGTTTTATGTGGTTGATCCTGAGGTTGCTGCTATCCATGCAGTAATATCAGTGCTCAAAGGCATAATCTCTGTAATTGCAATTTTCTGCTCTCCTCCAGGAATTGGAATGAGCACTGAATCGCCTAATTTTTTTCCAAGCAGGCATTCAGCCATGCGTGTTTTGTTGGAGATAATGTTCAGCTTCTCGTCACGATCCCATTCACCCAAAATTGTATAAGATTTTTTCACGCCATCTTCAGTCAGCAGGTTAACTGTTGTTCCCTCGGCAACCTGCTCTGTGGAGACATTGGCAAAGTCACTGCCATTGACCAGCTCCAGCTCCAGTTGCATTTCGGCTTGCTTTTGAAGAAGCTGACGCTGGTAGTCCTTAGCGGCCTGATATTCAAAGTTTTCTCGTAAGTCACCATAGCTGCGTGCAACTGCAATATCTTTGCTGTTTTTAGGCAGATCGACTTCAACCATCTTTTTGTAGAACCTCTGGTGTTCTGCCAGCGAGCGCCATGATGTCAGGCGGGGCTGGGAATCAGCGCTTGGAGCAACACTCCGTTTACGTTTAGCGAGTGCTGGATCAAGTTTCAGCATTCTGGCAATTAATGACCGGTGTGTTGAAGGGTCCCATGCCGGAGATGCCTGAATTCTCTCAAACAAAAGCTGTCTGTGTGCTTCATTAAGTTCATTAAAGATATCTTCAAGCCATTTGCTGCTTTCAAAAAGCTTTTTGATTGCATTCTGCATACGCAGGTTTTCCCCGTTAAGGGTTGTCTCTACTGTGATAATGGCATGATACAGTAAATCAATCAGGGGTGGCAGATTCCAGCTGGGGAGTTCTGTGCGATATCTGAAAATCCAATTAACCAGAATAGGTGGTGCCTTAGGCGCTAGGAGCAGTTTGCGGCATGCCAAGGAGGCATCCCCTGTCTCTTTTAATGCAAGTAAAGTCTCATTTAAAAGATTGTAGGGCATTGAAGGCAAGGCTATCAATAACTTTTCTTTAGCGTCATCACCCTCCTGTAAAAGGAAAGCAACCATATTAGAGACCTCTTTGACAGGTAGTTTTCGAGCTGCTTTGATAAAGCGGTTTTTGCTCCAGAGATGTATATGTGGATCGTCAATCTGTTTATCACTCTCTTCGCTGAAAACAGCCGGCTTGATATTTTGTCGGGTGCAGAAAATTATCAAACGTACGTAAAGAGCGGGATTTGTGTTATCCGTGCCTTTAATTGCAAAGCTCAGGCGATCATTAACAATCTCCGTCTCTCTTTCATCCATAGATTCGATTTTCTTTGAATCTTCCAGTTCAATGACAGAGCGGAGTATGACCAGTGGATCTTTCTCGCTCTCCAAGGTCTCAAACCATGTGCTGTCATGGGATGCGGCTTTTTCCAGCAATTCAATAAATTCGGTGCGTTTTGAAGGAACCACCACAAGAGGATCTTTCTTGAGTGCTTTGCGGGCACTGTCCCAGAAACTCTTCCATTCAGAGGATTTCAGGAATTTATGGCCGATCAGGGTTGATTCAAGTTTTGGGATCGGCATTTTGCCGAAGCTACGGATTGCCATTGTGACGAGTGTAGCTTGATCCTTCTTGATCATGCGTGCGATCCCATCCGGATTGTTATGGCGAACGGTAAAGAGATGGTCATGTGCAGCGCGGGTTAATGTCTCGGAAGCTGTTTTAAAGGTCAGGTTGTGACCGCATTTGCCGCAGAAGTCTATGGTTATGCGCTTATAGAAGTTATCAAGGCGCTTGACGGTGCCAAATCCCCATGTTTTATCGATAACCTGTGCACCTGGAGTAATATCAAGAAGGGTGTCAAGCTGCTGGAAGGATTTCTCAAGGGGCTGGTTTTCGAAGGGAACAGTATCAATAAAGGCTAAAATCAGCCGGTCCTTACAGCATCGTTTGAGATCGTTGAGGATACCTTCAGCTCCCATTCTTTTGATCAGATCCGGTGTGTAGCTTTTTATCACAAGATATAATCCGTTGAAGTCACCTGCTTCAATAAGCTCTTGAGTAATAAGATTTGTCCATTCACCGTCTTTTTCATTGTTCTTAACGGATGTAGAATGGATAAGCGCCAGTAACTCTGTGACTGGTAAGGGGTTAGATTCAAGCAGGGAGACAAATTTTGTCTCTGCCTCAGCAAATGTTATGGCAGCATCCATGGACAAATTCCTTGATTCAATTGTCAAAAAAGAGTCAAGATGTTACCAAAACTAAGCTAAAAAATAAAGAGTATGTTTCAAAATAAATGAATTTTACAGTTCTTTTATAAAGATATTAGCAAATTCGATAGGGTATCCGCGATCCTGCAAAGCAATAGGACCCTTTTTCGGCAGCTTTGGAAGAAGGGCATTTTCAATGACAGAGCTGCCATTAAGGGTGACGTTTACTGTTTTTCCCTTCAGTGTAATAATAAAGCGGTTCCATTGACCAATAGGGGCATCGGCTTTCGTCAGGGGAGTTGCCCCTTTCCTTATTTCCGGGGAAACCGATTTGTCAGTGCGATATCCGTATATTTCGCCTGATCCAACAGGCCAGCACCAGATGTTGATCTGACTTTTGCTGCTGCCACGCAGAAAGATACCGCTGTCGCCGGCGGATGCAACCTCTTCGTACATTATCCGCCCTTTTTCGTCAACAGCCCTGTCTCCATTGGGTAGAAAAAGCATTCGCTTCTGAGATGTCGGTTTGGCTGTCCAGCGCCAGTCGCAGACCAAAACAAAGTCGCGATATGATTTTTCAGTCCAGAGGTGGTTGTTCCTGTTAGCGCCGCTGCCATTGTAAGAGAGCTTCCAATCATTAGATTTCCAGTTGTTTTTATCGCCGGAGGTCACCTTCCATCCGCTGAGATCAATGCCGTTATAAAGAGGTATAAAGCCCTTTGCAGGGTCGCTGATTTGTTTAGGTGAAGGATTTGTGGATGGCAGTTCTTTGATACGGACATTACGGAAATGGCACTCAGAACCCTCTGATTCCAGGCAGAGGTATCCTTTGCGAGGCGAGGTTTGCTTGCCGACTGTGACCTCTTTTCCGTTTACACTCAGTCGTAATTCACCATCGTTAGCCTTCAGCCGGTAGTGATTCCACTCTGGAGAGCTTTTTGAACGGTCTTCAGTCGGGAAGCTGCGAGCTCCGGTGCTGGAAATACGGCCTGTCGGGGTCATTATGGAGCCTTTTACCGCGAAAACATCGCCATGGGTGGTATACCACTCATTCTTTCCCTTTACGTTGAAGCCGTTATCAAGTATTTGCACTTCGATGCCGCGGGCAAAGGGGCTGCCAACAGCCGGTAGTCCGTCGCTCCAGACAAATAAACCGGCATTTCCGCCGGATTTCATGTGGCGCCACTCCAGTTCAATGATGAAATTTTCATACTGACGCTCTGTACGAAGCAGTCCGCAGGGAAAACCGGTGGAGACTATTATGCCATTACTGACACTAAATGTGCCTGGGGCAACGTCAAGGGGCTGCCAGCCACTTAGGTCGCGCCCGTTGAACATAGGTGTAAATCCGTTGCTCTCGGCAGCAGAGCAAAGTGTTGCTGCAAATAGCAGCAGGGCTGATAGTTTCAATATACGAATCTGGTATGACATGATAGCAATTCCCATTTTATGATTATTTAACAAAAATGGTCAGGCGACGGATAGTGTAATCGCCGCCGTTTTTCATGAATGTGTAGTCTGGGTGTTCGCCCTTTGTGTTGTTGCCGATGCCGATATCAAGAGGAGCACCGCTATTGAAGTTATTGATGGCAAAGAGAGTTGTTTTTGCCTTCCATGAGTGTACCTGCATGCAGCCGTAGCCACAATCTCCGCTGATGGTGTCGTCAAAGTCATACTTGCTGCTGTTTCCGCCGGGGAGTTTCTGTGAACACGGAGGTCCGTAGTTGGATGCACCGAATTCAATGCATCCGCCGTTATCATTGGTGAGGGCTGGAACATTCTTGGCGTTGGAGCGCACTGTCAGGTTGGTCACCTTTTTCTGTATGCTTGAATTTGTGCCTCGGTGAGGAATGGCCAGTTTTGAAACATCTTTTGAAAAAGCGTTCATGGAGGTCATCACATACTTGATGCTGCTCGAAGATGACTGCAATTGCAGGAGGTAAGCCACTTGTGTGAATTCACCTGCAGATTTGCTGTTGTCCACTTTATATACAGGGGGCTTGTTTGCAAACTGTGGATTGGCGGCAATGTCAATTTCGTAGACCGGCCTGAAACCCTTAAGCTCCTTCATGGTCTTGGCTCCGTCCAACTTCATCTTTTTGCCGTCACGAAATGCGCCAGTGGGCAGACCTCGATGGTTGATCAGGTTGGGGGTTGCCAGCTGATGCCAGGCAAAACGGAATCCGGTAGGTGCGGAAACATCAGGAGATGAGATGAGGATGGACTCTCCATCGATTACGGCTGTGGCTTTTTCGTATGTGCCGTCGGCTCCGTAGATCTCAAACCAGTCGGGAGTCTTGCCGTCGCGTGTTTTAAGGCCCTGTGCATATTTGAATGAGATGCGGATTTTGTTTCCTTCGATTTTATAGCTCTTGTACATCGGACCGGACCATTCAATATCTGTTTTGCCGTAGGTGCGGTTAAGGGCCTGGTTGCCCATGCGTAGGCCGACATCCTGCTTGTTGGGCGGGTGGATATTGCTGAGTGTGGCGATGTCGTTGATAACAGTATAGCCAGTGTTATTTATGGCTTCAGGCATTGCTGCCTGTGCCTCCCAGATCTCAGGAAGTGTGTATACGCTGCCACCATATTTATAGGGAGCTAGCTGCACCACGTAGTATGGGAGGTCAGGGATCTTCCACTCATGGCGCCATCCGTTGACCAGCGCTTTGGTTTTTTCGAGATAGAGCATGCCTTCTCCACGGTTGGACTCTCCCTGGTACCAGATAGAGCCTTTGATGGCAAAGGGGGCGATGCCTGCGACCATGGCATTCCATAGAACTGTGGGCTGCTGCTGGACGCCACGACCGGTGCTCTCAAATACGAGGTTCTTTGGGAATTGAGGGGCAGGGGTGAGGCTTTTTTGTTCAGCCATATTCTTTTTCGACTCTTCTTGCCATTTGTTGAAACTGGCAATGTAGTCGTTGAATACTTTTTTATGAAGTTTGTTTTCAGGAGTAGCGGTATTAACCCGGTTCTTTATACTTTCCAATGCCGGAATGCCATCATAACCGCATGTAGGGGTCCAGGGATCGATGCGTGTTCCGCCCCATGAGCTGTTGATCAGGCCGATCGGTACTTTCAAATCCTGATAAAGACGGCGGCCGAACATATAGGCGACCGCGGACATGCCTGGAATGGTTTCAGGAGTGGTTTTAAGCCATTTTGATGGCACATCATTCAGCGGTACGGGACTGTATTTCTTTGATGCCTTGTAGTGTCGGATCAGCGGGTTGTTTGCATTTTTGATCTCTACTTCGGCGTTCTCAATGCTTCTCATTGTTAATTCCATGTTGGATTGCCCGGAGCAGAACCAGACCTCGCCTACCAGAACATCCTGAAGTGCAATGACGTTTGAACCATTAACAGTAAAAACCGCAGGTTTGGCGGAGGCAGTCAGTGCTTTCAGTGCAAGTTTCCAGCCGCCGTCCTGCGCTGCTGTTGTTTTAACGGTTTGACCTGCAAAGTTGACAGTGACGGATTCTCCTGCATCAGCCCATCCCCAGACAGGAACTTCCTGACCTTGTTGAAGTATCATATGGTTGCTGAAGATTGATGGAAGTTTGACTTCGGCGAAAGCGGCCGCGGCAGTTACGCACAGAGCGGCGGTAATAAAGAAACGTTTTGACATTGATAGCCTCCATTTATTTTAATTTGTAATTAGACCAGTTTGTGATTTTATAGTCAAGTATTAACAATTTTTCTGTTGGGCGGTGAGCAAAAGTGGAATTCTCGGGCGAGCAAAAGTGGAAGGTCCGTTTCATATGCGAGCTCAGGCACGAGAGAGACACCGTCGAGTCTCATCCGCACTTCGAATCGAGCT
>JAQIBS010000082.1 GCA_027858965.1 Kiritimatiellia bacterium | reverse complement strand
CACCGGGTGTCTCTCTCTAAAGTGTCGTTTTGGTTTACAACATAATAGAGGTTTATGCCCGGTGTTTTAAGCATTATTTAGCATTATTTACCCACAGATTCAGCGGAAGACCCATTAATCCACATTGCAAGGAAAAGTCAGCTCGAATTCACATATCGCATCTGCTGTGCTATAATCCTACCAATGATTGGTCATCTTTATATACATATCCCATTTTGCAGGAGCAAGTGTTATTACTGTGCATTCTACTCTGAAACAGGCAGGTCAAAAAAGGTAATCAAAGAGTACCCCCCGCTACTGCTGCAAGAGCTTAAGCTGCGTTTTAAAAGCGCTCAGGAGATGCAATTTCTGCAGCCCCAAACTGTTTATATTGGTGGCGGCACCCCTTCCTTACTAGGAGTTGAAGGATTTAGAGAACTTGCCTCAGGTTTAAAGGATTCTGTTGATCTGAGTTCTCTCAAAGAATGGAGCGTTGAACTTAACCCGTCGTCAGTGACTCCCGAACTGCTGACGTGCATGCGGGAGAGTGGCGTTAACCGCATTACCTTTGGTGCTCAAAGTTTTAATAATGCCATCCTTGAACTTATTAACAGGGCTCATGATGCCGAAGATGTTATTCAGTGTGTTGAGTGGGCCAAGAACGCGGGCTTTACCAATATCGGCATTGATCTTATTGCCGGGCTGCCGGGAGTAACCCAAGCCAGCTGGAATTATGATCTCAGCACGGCGCTGACGCTGGAAGTTACGCATATATCAGTTTACAACCTAAGTGTTGAACCGCAGAGCAGACTTGCCGTAATGATAGAGGAAGGCATGTGCATTCCTGATGAAGAGCAGCAGTTGAATCTTTTATCAATCGCAGAAGAGAGTCTATCCAAGGGTGGATTCAATCGATATGAAATATCAAATTACGCTCTGAATGGTTATGAATGCAAACATAATCTGGGAATATGGCGCGGTGGTGACTATCTGGGTTTAGGACCATCGGCGGCTTCCAGGATTGGTCGGCAACGTATTGAGAACCACCCCAACCTGGATGCATACAGAGATAGCCTGCAAAGAAACATAATCCCCCCTCGGCAAGTTGAAAGTTTGAGTGAAGATGATGATGCCGTTGAACGGGCTCTATTTGCCTTAAGACTTAAGGAGGGATTTAATCCATTTGAATGTGCGAAGAAGTTTGCCATTTCGCAGCACAAGGCCGATGAATGGGAAAACACACTGATAAAGCTCTCACACTCAGGTGCCGTTGAACGGGGCGGCAAAGGCTGGCGTTTGACCCGGCGAGGTTACGAGGTATGTGATTATGTTATCAGGGAGCTTATCTAGCCCTTACCCGAAAGGCATGTTTGTCGCTAAAAAAACGTTGTCGATAGTGTTATTCTGCTAAGGGCATAGAGCATAGCGTTTTGGAGCCATTTTAATTCTTTACCATACGCTCTGCTCTATGCCAGTTTGTGCACAACATAGATTAAAAGTATTACTGGCTACTTCGACGCGGTTTTGGCCATTTATGCTTTCGCTCTGATATTGTAAGTATTTTATCGTTGTTTTTCTAAACATGAGATTGTAATATGTAGTCATTCTGGAGTGGGATTTATAAAGAGAGATTACTGTGAAATTATCCATTGGTTTGTTGTTAATAATATCTGTTTTGTCTCATAATGTTTTAATGGCTGTGACTGTTGATGTTCCTAAGGATATCTCAACCTCTTATCTGGACAGCGAGGCTGGTTATGAAGCTGAACTGCCTTCTGACAGACTTGATAAACTTAACGTTTTCAAGCTCTCGCTCACATTCAGGGCATCTGTTTCAAACAATATCGAGATTCTTTTTGGCAGGGACGGCAAATTCGGGGCGAAAGATGGGGCACTGGCCCTGGAGGAGACCGATTGGAGCATAGGTATAGACTGCGGTGTGTACTTTCTAAGAGCCAACGGTTTCAAAGACACTTACACATATACACCTGCCGATTTTGAAACAACTCGGGACCGGATCTTAAAAGCCAGTTTCAGAGTCGATAAAGATGGTTCGGTGAAGTCTATTGTGTTTTCTAATAATGACGGCGTTTTTGATTTTACTGGTTTGCAGACAGATCCCTGTCCGTCATATCTTCAACCGGCTTTGTGGACTGATCTAAGAGTGGCAGTCAGAAACAGCGATACCCAGAGTGTTGACGTGAAATACCTCAGGGATGCGGCGCTTGTTATAATACGTTGAATTATGCATGACAAATGCAAAATGCAGGACATTCTGATGATGGATGAGAGGATACGTTGAATAAATATCTTATAGGCATAGTTGTATTTTTTATCCTGCTCAATGCAGGACTCTGGCTCTATAAAAATACGGTTACAAACCGGGCAGTGCGTGAACTTGTTGATGCATGGAAAAAAGCCGGTATAATATTCAGAGTCTGCTCACTGCTCGTAGTGTTGACTCTGTTTGTCTACGCATCGGTAAAACCCTCTAACACCGCATCGCAGGCGACATCACCCTTGCTGCTTGAACAGGTGGGCATTATTCTCAGTGGAGCATCAGTTGCTGATAGCGGGATAAATATCGTAAACCCGCTGCCGAATGACTCCGGAAGTGAACCGCAAATATCATCCAATGTCGCGGCTATGGGATTTACTGTGGTTTCCGTGAAAACCTCGTTAGTACAGACCGTCTGGAATATTGCAGATCTGCCTTCAAATATGGTTGCCAGTGTGAATTCCTCATGGGAGAAAACCGGTCGGCATCATGACGGATACTGGATCACGACTAATGGACTGTGGTCATTCCGTTTGAATAATCAATCAGTGGATTCCTTTTTCCTAAGCTCCAGCGGCACACTCTCGTTTAATTCGCCAAAAGGGGCTGTGCTCTCCGAAGAGATGCCGGATTCCTCAGGTATTCCATTTTTCGCGCCATTGTGGGGTTCGATGGGACTGACCAGTGATCCCGATATCGAAAGCCATCTCTGGACCGCTCCGACAACGAACGGCAATATGCTTGTCACATGGGAAAATGTTTTGATTGATCGAATATCTGAAAGCAATAACATCGCATCATTTCAGGCAGAGCTATGCTGGAATGGTGACTTTTATTACCGCTATAATATGAATAGGAATCTGGTGGTGAGTAATCATGTGATCGGGGCTCAGAATAATGGATATGCTCAATCCGTTGACCTTCACTCTGCTACAAACGAGGCTGTCGCCGTAAACGCCCTTGAGATATTCTGGCGGGGGTTTCAGCCATACGATATTGATCCCGATGGTGATACCGATGATGATGGTCTGTCTGATTATCACGAAATTATGACCTACGGAACTTCTCCGACAATAGCCGACTCAGATCATGACGGACTTTCGGACAGTAATGAGGTCGCAAATGCCTATAACCCGCTCAACCCGGATCAGGATGGAGATTCCATCGTCGATGGCCTCGATGTCAACGTGGGGATATATGACAACCCTTTGGCCATTGATCCTGTTGATGGGTACACCAACGGATGGAAGGCGGCAAACGGCCTTATCGGAGTTGACTGCTCCATTGATACCGACAATGACGGATATATGGACTGGATGGAGGCTATGGCGGGGACAGATCCGGAAAGTTCATCAGACATACCTCAGGAGGGTCAGAATGAGAGTACACTTACCGATGTGACCATTACGCTGGGGTATGACCTGCCCGCACCGGTACTCGTCTCTATCGGTGAACGCCATATTATGGTACACAATGCGGGAAGCTGGAGTGTGACCCTGCCGCCTGGCATTGCCCATGAGGTCTCGGTATTTGCTACAAAACCCTGCCTGCTTATGCTGGGCGCATTGCTCTCATCAGATCGCGCTCTGCTTCTTGATAGCTCCGGTGTTTTCAAGGTCTCGCATCCCTCCGGTCTTTGGACCGCAGCCACTATGGGTGTCAGCCCGTTTACCTTCGCGGCGCTTGTCGCACCCGCCGGCGCTGTTTATGTGACGGGGCATCTGGCATGCGGGATATTTGCCCGCCCGCAGATTGAAATACGCAGTGGTCTTTACTGCTTTCACTCCACCCAGGCCAAAACCATTGTGGCTGATGTTACGCCTGAACTCGATGGTGAATATCAATGGATATGGAGTAATGATGGTGCTGTTTCTGCTTCCACGGAAAAGGTAACCACCATTTCCTGGGAGGGCACTGGAAGTTCGGCTACTCTGGAAGTTAATTTTCTGGCAACAGGTGCTGTCGATCCAGCTTTTGCGTATAAAACTATTTATAAATGCACACATGTTGATGATCCGGATAGCGAGGATGATGACTATGAACCTAGAAACGGTGCTGAATGGTGTTATGTTCATAATCAATGGTATTCCGCGTGCTTGAGTCAAAATATCCCCGAAGATCTCTGCTGTTTCTGTCCTCCGGGAACGGAACCTGATCCTGAACCAGAATATTCAGAGCAGGTAGGCAAGCCTGTCGCCGTCAATAATGATGATGACGACGGAGATGGCCACTTGGACTTATACGACACCGACGGCGTAATCGGAGATGATGATTTTGTAAAGAGATATCCCTTCTCGCCCTATACCGGAGGCTGTTGTCCCTGCCCTGAACACAACCCGAATGCATCAACCACGGCTACGCGGATATCTTGTTCGCCGAACTTGAAGACATGGGCTGATGCTGCCAAAACCACTCAGGCGACCACAGTTGGTCGCGGTGATGCCGTCTATGTCGAGGGCACCCAGGCGAGCACATATATCGGCGGAGATAAAACAGTGTGGCAGTGGACTGCCAACGGCGAAACACTGGCGAGAACGAATGTCTATACAATATTCAGCCTGCGTATGTTCGCTGATCTGAACCTTGACGATACCATTAACAGCAACGACTATGCTGGAGCTTCATCGCTGACCTCACATGGCTGGGTCATGCCGGTTGCCTCCAACGCCTTCAGAAAAGTGCAGCTTAAAAACGATGTCAATTTTACCGGAACCCGGACGCTGACCTTAAGCAGCAGTGCTGCCGCTGTCCGGGTCTGGACGACCGCTACGCCCTCAACCAACGATACACCGCTACTGGTTGTCGGTCAGACCGTGACAAACGGTGTTGACGGAGCGAATTTTGCGGGGTATCCTGAGAGCATGATTTATGTCGAGGCCATAGGTAGCGGAACCGCTACGCTGAGTTACAACTATGTCGGCACCGGTGAACATGCGACGGGGCTGGAGTGTAAGGCGAGTTTGGGTATGACCGTCGTTAAGGTGGATTTGGTCGCCGAGACTTCTGCAAAAACACAACTGCCTCTGACTGAGTGCATGGAAGACCGAGAGGTTACATTCACCGCAACAGCGGCTGGTTTTACAGCATCCCAAGCCAATCAGCTTCAGTTTACATTCCATTATGAATATGCCGATGGAACAAAATGGAGCTCAACGGATTATTGGCCTGGCTTAGTCGCATACGATGACGCTCCTATGGATAATGTTCCAGATGGGGATGCTGACCATTATTTTGAAACACCTATTTATGTAGAGGTCTCTGACGATTTATCGAACAAAGCAACATCTTCTGAAATTACCATCAAGGTCTATGAGTTGTGGGTTAACACATTTAAGGATGCGGATGAGGATAAAGAGTGGAAAGTTGTTGTTGGAGAACCCATAGAATACGAAGCCACTGCTTCGCCTGACTGCACAAATTGGATATGGGAGTTGTCGGATGGTATTGTTGAACAATGGCATATTGATGGAGCAAGTTTAAGAAGTGGCAATAACATGATAATTCCAAACTCTGATATGCCATCAGATGATGAGTGGGATCATTTCGGTGATACTTACGGAATAGTCATTGTGATTTGTGAGGATGAGGAAGGAAATGAACATAACTTTGTGTCAACAGAAATAGATTCAGCCACAAAAGCAGAGGTTTATTTTGACGGTACTTTAGCTACTCATCCAGGAGGTGTGGAAGGTCAGTCTAAAAATTGGTTTTATTACTGGAAGTATGCTTTGTTTGGGGATGTTGAATTGGTTTCCTATAATCCCAACCGAACATACGGTGCTCTTATAAACTATCTCGATCCCGTAGTCGATCCTGATAATGCATGTATCGGAGAAATAGAGATTGGAGATAATACAAATGAAGACTTTCTGTATGAAGCTGATCATGTTGCTTGGCTAGAGAGTTTAGGTTATGGCTATCTTCCTTCACAAACTCGTCCTTCTTGCGGGAAGTCAAGAATAGATTTATTCTACTCGATTTTAACTCATGAAATACAACATAGAAATGATGAGCCACATAGAAAAGAATGGAATGAAGGTGATCCGCTTTATGTGGAACTTGATACGGATAGTTTGCCTGACTTTTTAGATTATTACGATACAGTAAATAATGGAAAAAATTACCCGGAATATTTTGCTAATGGTTCTAGCGGTGCTCAGGGTGACTGGGAGCATCGTGCTAGGTTGGCGGAAGATGTTCCTGCGGTATCGGATGAAAAGGATTGGTCAAAAGGAGGTGTAGAATGGAAAAAATAAAGTTTTTGATAAGTTTAATTATTATCGGAATAGTATCCTTTGATGTGTTTGCTGATTGGGATCTTCCTGGACCTAAGAGTATTGCTTCTTATAAAGCAACACTTTCTACGCAGTCAATTGAGAACATTTCCAGCTATATTATCATTGAGTCGTCGTCTACATGGAGAAAGAAATTTGCTTTGGAAGAACTGTCTTCTAGAAAAACATCTGAGAGTTTAGACATGCTTAAGAGTTTGGAAAATCAGCTTTCAAAAATGCATACGAAAGAATCTATGGAGCTGTGTGCAAAGATTGAAGTTGATCGTATTAAACGCGAGAGTAAAACGGAGGCAGAGCGAGTACAAAAATTGAACATAATGCTTCGGTCTGAGAAGTTTTTCTTTAGTGATGCAGCGGCATTAGAATTGTTTGAAATCGGTGGTAGTAAAGCACGGCAGGTGCTTCTTGCCCGAGAGAAAGAGGGCTCAAATATAGCAAAACTTTATCGATTGAAGGTGGAAATTAAAGATCTCTCTACAGATGAAGCGACTGATTATTTGTTGGATTCAATCGAAAAGGTGTATAATTTGTATGGAAAAAAGGCCTTAAAGATGATTTCTGCTGAAAGATCGTGTTTGCAAGGTCTTATGTTTGGGGATGGAAAAGCATTTATCACAAAAATATCTCATCGGCAGGAGCTCCTAAAAAATAAGGAGGGTAATCAATCAGAGAATGACATTCTGTTTGGTCAGCTATTACAACAGTACTCCGATCAAGAAAAAGAGAGGATGGAAAAAGTTAAGGCCTATGAGGAGCGCAAAAAAGAAAAAGCGAACAAGATGCAAAAACTTTCTCAACTTTCAAATGACCGAAAAACAGAACCTGTCAACATAACATGTACAGATGAAGAGATTGCCAGAATTAAGACGTCAATACGGGAACGGCAAAAAAAGGAGGATTGGAAAGCAAAAGAGAAAAAGGAACTGATTGAGACTTTATCTAAATCCAAAGACAGGATTAAATTGAAAAAGGCAGCCAAGGAGTTTGGTGATCGAAATATTGCGGGTACAGTTGACTTTAGCGATGCTGAAAAAGTTGAGGTTGCGTGCATTGTGAAAAATTGTTTGATGCTTGTGCAAGCGGGGGATGGTAATGACTGGGAGTCAGCCCGTAAGCAGATAGAAGGCTTGTGGTTGGCAGCAGTGCCGGAATTGCTTAACAATATTGGACATGAAGATGCAATGGTGTCGACACTGGCTCTTAAAAGCCTTTCTCTCATGCGGAATGAAGAAATAATTCGTGCTTTGATTAAGATGGCGAAGGATACATCTGACGAAAGAAGGCGTATGATGGCCATCATTGAGCTCGGCTACATGACGGAGAAGCGCTCCTCTATAGTTAGTGGTCGTCAGCAAAACGATACGGATGCAATGAAAACGATTATTGAAAAAGAAGTGCGTCCGCTACTTCGTCAGCTTTCAGAAACTGATAAGAGTGCGGAGATTAGAAAGCTTGCAACAAGATCACTTAAAACTCTGGACGAAGCACCTGACCGCCGCCTGATTCAAGTTCAAGAGAAAAAAATAATACGACAGTCTAATCAACGTAGGGAGTAGGGTTACTTGTTACTTTTTGACATCTTTTAGATGTCAAACACGTACCGCCTCCGGCGTTGTCACCCGTCCTGCTGAGTTCCGCTACGCTCCACGCAGGCCGGTCGCCAACGCCTCCATCTCTCCTCGGACCTGTCACGTCTTCTGCTTCATCCTCCTCCGCTCTGCGAGCTACATCGGCTGCGCACAATCCGCGCCAGGTCCTGCGGTTAGCAGTGTTCGCCCCGCTACGCAGTTCTCACTCAGACTCTCGACCGCTACGCGGCCTCGCTCCAGGCGCGGCAGGCGGCTGCGCCTCATGCCTTTTCCCCCGCCGCGGTTTTTCCCCTAGAACCCCTTTTCCGGGCGCCCCCTTGAAAAAGGAGTTCCACCAGGGGAACAACCCCTCCCGTCTACGTCCGCTACGCGGAACTCCGCCGTGGCAAAGCCAGGGGGACACGGCACATGGCTTCTTTATGTTAGAGGTCGCCAGTCCTACGGATGGGCGCAGCCACACCGCCTCCGCGCCAAGCGGGACAAGCTCCCCAGCCCCCAGGGAAGAGCTTGTTCAGGCCGTTCTGCGAACTCCCTCCTGAACTTGCTCCTACGCTCTTCGAGCTTCGGCGGACATGGCGGCGCACACGCTCGCTTCACGCCAAGGAAAAGCCGGAGTTCCCTCGCCGCTACTTGGCAGCCCTTCGGTCAGCGAATAAACGGCGGTGAACACCGGCTTTCTCAATCATATTAAGATTGATATACCAAAAGGCTACGATGACGATGGGAATATGATTTATACAAATATTTGCCAGGAATATACGATTGCCAGTATATATTTTGATCCATCTCTTTATGATAATGATTTAGGAGAGTATGAAACGAAACAAGTTCGTGGTGGTAGTGAATTTGTTGATTCACTTGATGTATATACCATATCTGAACTTAATGAAGGGAAAGTGCGTCTGCGAACAGAAAGTGACGACTTGCGTTTTACCGAAGCAGAAATCACTTTTGCGGGCAATGCTTTAAAAGAGCAGTCTGATGTACCCAACTCGGTTTCGGCAATCCGTCCTTTTTATCTTGGGGCTGAGACCGGAGGAGTCTATGAATTAGTCTATGAATTAGTCTATGAACTGGTTGATGACAGAGAGATAGAGTATGGTGAAAATGTTGTGACCGCAGACGCGTTGCCTCAAAATAGATGCACACCGAAGACGTACCGAAATAGGGGTACTGGTTGCCTCAAAATCATGACACCGAGAGGTGTCTTATCTTTGAGGATGGTTTGTTAAAACCGTCTTC
>JAQIBS010000027.1 GCA_027858965.1 Kiritimatiellia bacterium | reverse complement strand
CACAGAGTAATATCTTTAGTGGTTTTCTCTCCGTGTTCTCTGTGACTCTGTGAGAAATAATCCTTGGAGCAGTAATATCCTGTTAATTCTGTCAAAAAATTTGGTTGCGGCTATGCTGCACTACGGGCTCTGTGGTTTCAAATCCGGCAAAGCAAAAACTCTTTTTTACATATCACTCCCGCGTCAGGTATGCCCACAACGTCCGGTCTTCTGCCCGCAACTCAACCGTAGATCCCGAAGTGCGCAACACCCCGGAACACTGACCTTTGGCATCGAGTGCATACGCCTTCACAGCAGCGCCGGGAAGATGCAGCTTGATTGGGACAGCCTCTGAAACGGTGGGGCCTGTACCCCATCCTTTTAAAGCAAGTGAGGTTCGGTTATCGTTCCACTGCATATTCTGGTTCTCTGTGCGAGCAGAAGAGGCTAGTATCATACGACGACTGGTTGCAATGGGTTTTCCGTCAAGAGCAACCAGTGAGATGCAGGCATAGGCCGGAAGTTTTTTTAACCATGGCCGGGCGCTCACATCAAGAGTCACATCGCCTACGGAAAAGGAGCGTCCCGCCACATGGCCCACCAGCAACCTTGCTCCGGGCGCATTCAGGGAACACCACGGCCCCTTAGGATCACAGGGCGACCAACGCACTGCACCACAGTCGCTAGCACGTTCACCATCGGGCGCCTTGTTCGAACCACGATAGGCCGGCACCTCTGCCTGTTCGTCCAGAACAAGGGTAACCTTCCTCATCCAGGCTGACCCTAGATCAACTCCGATCTTTGTCCAAAGCTCTGTCAGGCGGGCATGATCGCGTGTCAGCTCGCTGACCTGTTTCTTCGGCAGGATCACCTGCAACTCTGACTTCGCAGGCGCAAGAAGCCCCTTGCGAAAGATCATAGCACCGGCTGGTGCATGGGCCAGCAGATTAGCGCGACCGATAAGATGGAAATACTTTCTCAATGCTGTATTCTCATAGTCCTTACCGAAATCGCGGTAGGTATAGGCATAGAGGGCATCCCAGTCCTGCAGCGCCGCCATCATACTTAGCAGGGGAAAGAGCTCTGCGCCATGATCATTCGGTGCCGGGGTATTGTACTCTGAGACACTGAGCGGCCGATCCGCAACACGATGAAAAGCCATACTTGCCAGCGTACCACCTTTGAGACTGGAAACCTGGGTTGTATTGGGAATCTTGAAAGAGGTCACCCAACCTTTTTCATTCCGTTGGTAGTGCGGATGCTCCCAGTAACCATGAATATCAGAGTAATCGCAGAGTGTTGTTTCGCGCAGAACTCCGCCTGCACCACCGTAGCTGATCTGCGTATCTGAAACCGGCATCCTGCAACCGAGATTATTCTTGAGATATTTTACTAAACGTCGCGTAGTTGCCATCTCGGTATCGATCAGGAACGCAAAGTAATCGGCAGTTACATCGGAGACTACATCGTTAACGGGAATATCTATACCTGCCTCCAGACTCTGCTCATCGGGAAGTCCTTTTCCGCCACCGGGTCGCAACGAAAAATCTGAAAATTCGATGCTGCCCGGTTTATTACTCAGGGAAAAGTTGAGTCGAAGCGAACCATCCTTCTCAGGGGCAACCACCTCAGTTGTGATGCAATAGGAGTTCCACTCCGGTTCCAGTGTAAACCTATCTCGCAGACCCACTGTACCGTAAGGCGATCTTTCCAACATTAGTGTGTGACCGATTGTACTTGTCGTTTTACTTCGCGCTTTGAACTGGAGTGTATAGCGACCGGGCGGACAATCAAGGCCCCTGTACTGCATCTGGAGATTCCAGCTTGACTGACCCGCTTTTGTTGCATTCCAGCGCCACACCCCATCCTGATGGGTCAAGGTCGATTCCGCCCCCTGCGCATTCTGAACCACCCATTCCTCTCCACCAAGCATCTCTTCGCCGAGCGCCTGCACACTCCGGCTCCAGGCAACACGCAATTTTTCTGTTGATCTGTATTTGCGTTTGAGCCAATCAGTCCATAGCCCGGTGAAAACATCTCTCATCGGTTTGGGAAGGCGCCGATAATCCAATCTTTCATCACGCATCATCGTATTTTCATTGTTAAGCTCAATACAGCCGATAGCAGGTTCATCAGCATAGCGATTGCCGGTGTACGGGTTTTTGCGATCAAGCAGATTTCTGGCATACTCCTCCTGCATGGCCACATAGGGCGGATACCACCTATCAAGCGATTTTCCATAGCGGAATGTCCGACTTCCGGGAATCTTCGGCTGTTCAGGATAAGCACGACCCACGTGAAGATTAAGATTGATGTAGATTCCCTGCTTTGCGCACTCGGCAATCAGGCGATCCAGTCGTGCCAGCTGTTCTTCTGAAAGCTTGCCGGTTTTGTCATCTTCCCAGATACTCCCCTTGCGGTTGAAGTCCATAAAATGCAGGCGAAGGCAGTTGAATCCCCACTGACGCAGCCGTTTTGCCAGCCGTGGCGAAACATCTTCAGAAGGAAAGCAGCTGTCTCCAGTAACATTGACACCATACAACCGCAGAGGCCGACCTTTTCCATCTGCGAAGTGTCCATTTTTCACCTGAACAAAACCGGATTTTCCTGCTGGTTCAGCATTGAGCCAGCTCATATCCACAGGACTGCCCTCCGGCACCTCAAGGCCCGGCATGTCGAATTCGAACCAGCCGGGAGTGGATGTGCTGACTTGAGCTCCACATCGGGCAGCGACAACACAGACGGCAAAAACAAACAGTATCCTCTTCATGTACAATCCCCCTATCGTAATACAATCAGTTTGTGACCCAGGGCGTTGCCCTGGGCTGGTATATATCGCCCCTTCAGGGCTTTTCAAACAGGCTCTAGCTTTTAGTTTGTCTGCTATGTTCGCCACCAGCTCATCGTTTCTGCTTCAATTTCTTGCGTTTATCACGGCATAATTCATTGCCTCAACACTGCGTCCCTTATAGCTGTAATCGACATCTCCGGCATTGGCAATAATCTCTGATCCATCTGAGTATACCGTGCGGGAAACATTCAGCGTCAGCATCTCATGCTTTTCCATGAACTCACTTTGAAGATACTTGCGGACCTTATAATCATCAACACCCGCTTTAATAGCTTTAACTGCGGAAGCGAGAGCCTCGTCAGTTGCGCAGGTGATATCCTCATCTCCCATCCAGTTCTTCTTAGTTGTTACGAACTTGGAGTCGAAATAGAAAAGAGGGCGTCCGCCAAACTCAGCAAGCTTAACTCTGGCGAGTTTATCTTTGATTGTATAGTTCGTTGTCTTGGAGAAAGGATTGGAGAGAATGATCCCGTGATAGACCAGCTGCCAGAATGGTACAATGCGGTCGATCATGTTCTTATTCTTAAGTCCATATGGATCGAAACTGACATAGAGCGCATAGTCAAGATTGTCACAGCAGAAGTCATAGCCTCCCTCCGAAGCAATTGCCCCGAAGTTCTCCCGACCGAGAGCCAAGATCTTATTCACCCAGAGCGCACTCTGATCGGCATTAAGCGGATGCTTATCATTATAGCAGGCGCGCGGTTTTACAATCGAAAGAACATCAATATAATGTGCACCACGGAAACCCAACTTCGCAACGGCTGGCAGATCTTTTATGGCAAAAAGCTCATACGAACGCTGTGGACAGAGATTATACATCCGTCCACCGCTCCAGGCGGCATTCTTTGAAAGCTTCCCGCCCTCAGTTTTAATCACATACTCCTCATCCCACACATTGGAGATGCGATAGGCATCCGAGCTATTGGTATGGCCGACAATCTGGAAACCTGCCTTCTGCGCTTTTTTAATCAGAGCGCGCAGCTTTACCTCACCACCCAGATCAGGCTCAACAGGGAAAATTTGAGGATAGCGTCCATCATGTCCTTTACGGTTCCAGCCGACAAGGCATATCTCCGCCTTGGTCACACCTGCTTTTTTCAGGCTGTCCACAATATCACCAACGCGATCAAAGGTGGTAGTCACCTTCATCGGAGGTTCGGTTTCAAGAGTCTGCTCCTCCACCGGACTCGGTGCAGGTTTCCATGCCTGACGCACACGGATCTCAGGACTATCCATGCAGTAGGCAAGCTCGGGATGTTTCTTGATACGCTCTGTCAGGGGAGTGCAGGCCTTACGGTCCAGCTGGTATTTGCGATAAGTACGCGCTATGCCAGAGTAGTTCGCATCATCACCGGAGAGCATGTGAAAATCAATCGCAATATCATCATACATCCCGAACCGATCCAGCGTAAACTTCGAGGAACAGGTATAAACCCCGGCCTTTGCCCGGGCAATCAGATAAAAGGCATTCGGCATACCGGTCACAATGGCCGCAAAAGTGCAACGCGTAGTCTTCATCCCGTAAACCGGCATGGGAACTCTTTTGACGAACTGCACAGCATCTTTGAGTCTGAAAGTACCCAGGTAGCCATTCGGCATCACAAAATAGCCATCTTCCCCGGTTTTAGCAGTCGCAAAATCCGGCAGCACCTCAATCTTCTTTACACCGGCTGGCAGATCAGCTGCTTTCAGGCGAAAGTGCTCAACGTTGCCTTCATGCACAAGTGGTTTTGTAACCGTCTTCGTGGTTTTATCCGCGAATGTATAGATAACTTTGACATCAGCCCCATTCACTGACCATGCCGCGGCCAATGATACAATTAATATACCGTAATTCATTATTTTCATGCATAAAGAATACAGAATATTGTGATGGCCGTCAACATTTTGAGGATTAACTTTCACAGCCTTTCACAGCCATTTCAGTAGTCAAGGCCCTTGAGTTGAAAAAAGGTTACCCACACAAAAGTCGGAATAACTTTAATTTTACATTATTATTATAAACAGCATAAAAAAGAGCCGCCGCGTAACGACTGCCCTCTGTATAATCACCACGACAATACATGTGGCTATATCACTTAGCCAACTCAATGATCGCGCACAGGCCGCCCTTGGCATTCATAGATACATCAAGAACAGTTGCGGATGTAACAGGCATAACCTTTTTCTCTGCATCACGAGAATCTTTCACATCGGAGAAGATCGTTGCCTGATATTTCTTTCCATTTTCCAGAAAGTTCAAAGACAATTTGACATCGCGCGGATCTTCATCATTCATGCCACCGATAAACCAGCGGTTGCCATTGCGACGTGCGGTCACAATGCAGTCACCGGGTTCAGCTTTCAGCATGCGCACATCCTGCCAGACTGTCGGCACCTTCTCAAGAAACTCCATCTCCGGACCAAACGAATTGCGGCTGCCATAGACATTGCGAGCCGATTGACGTGCTCCATGATAGACAACCAGCTGCGCCAGTTCAAACAACTTGGTGCGGCCATCCGACCCGCTGTAAAGGGTGGGTGTATGGTCATGCGCTCCAACCAGATGGCGGGTAAAGGGAAGCATCAGCTCATGGGTGATGGTTGGATTTGTCTCTCTGCCACCACCGCCCTCCTGCGTCAGCAGGTTCGGATAGGTACGGCGCATACCATCGGCAATATAGCCATCATGTATATTAAGCACCAGCTTATACTTGGCGGCCAAGGCCACCAGATTACGCAACCACTTGATATCATCCTGACTGCTGCATCCGACGAATCCCGGTTTCAAGGCCTGAACGCCCCAGCTGGAGATTGTTTTCCAGACATCTTCAACTTCATGATCACCGTAAGGAATCAGAGTTCCACCGTTAACATAAAGTGAAAGTCCTACGTTCTTTGTATTTCCATAACGGATCACTTCGGGTATATCAATGTCGATGAAATTCAAAACATGATAAAAACGTTCATTAAACTGCAGATAGGGAACATAGCCATGCGCAACAGTCGTAGGATCACCGGTTGTATTTTTGATCCAGTCCTGACCCTCAAGCTTCTTGCGGCTCTTCTCCGGCATCTTCTCTTGGAAGTGCTTGATTGCCTTTTCACTCCACTTACGCTCAGTGCCATACCAGCTCCAGTCGATATGCACGTAGCCGATATTATGCTCTGCGGCAAAATCCATATTCTTTTTAATATTATCGGTTGTAATTCCACCGGAGCGGTCGATAAAGATCCCCGGTTTTATCCATGAGGTGTCTTCTATCGCACAGGGAGGGTTAAGCGTCTCAACAAGATATCTGTTATAAATGAGTCCAGCAACATCCTTGGAAAGCAGTAAGCCTCGCCATGTCAGGCTCACTGGTGTCATCAGTGTCAACTTTCCTTTTCTAAATTTTGGCGAGAGTGTATTTTCGCCCTTTTTCTCTAATGTGCATGGCGGCTGCTCGGCCACATAGGCCTCAAACAGGGAGGCCATTGCGCCATTGCCAAGTTCAACAGTCAGGGGAATGTAGGCCCGTTTGCAATCATTAACAGGAGTTGGCTCCTCCTGATAGTGTGCCTCTGTAGACTTAATCGGATAAGCGCCGAAGTTCTCTGCAAACCGGAATTGAGTCGCCTCGCTAGAAACAACAGCACCATCCAACTGCGGTTGTTTGGAGAGTACATAACGAAAAACCGTTCCTTCATCATAAGCGCGAAACTCAATGTCCAGTTCACGGTTCGGTGCTGCAGTTTCGCGCAGGGTCACAATCAGCCCATTGTAATGATCCCGTACCGATTCGCGTTCGCCGATCACCGGTTTCCAGGTGCTGTCGTGCGAATCTTTCTTCAATTCCTTGACAATGAATTCACCGAACGGCTTCTTTTCAATATTCAACCCTAATGCGGAATCGCGGATAACCGCCTTGCCTGCAAAGGTGACATCATACTGCGGAACTCCTTCCGCAAGTTTGAAAGAGATAACATTCTGTCCGTTAGGCGAAGTACAATCTACAGCATTCACGCTCAGAACACTCAAACAGACACAAGCAGCTGCTATGCAGCCAAACAAACTAATTCGCATTTTTATTCCCCTTTTTAATTTTGGCGAAATACCATACCGCCTGACAAACCCCTCAACAAAGCCGCAATTCCATCTCTGGAACCTTTTTACTTTTTTATGCTACCATATTGTGTATTGCTCTAATACAGAAATCCAAAGATCCATAATGGAATTTTTCCAATCAACCCCCTGAAATGCTCTTTGCAGAAAGACAATTATGCAATTTCGTTAAGGATGTTGCCCTGCTTATCCACACGCAGGGTGCGGAGAGAGAGGCGGGTCATTAGGCTTTGGGCTTTGGACTTTAGGCTTTAGGCTTTGGAAAAATGAGATGTGCGGGCTGGACGGGCACCGTTTTCGTCCACCGGATACCGGCGGACATACTGGATGCAACAGAGTATATCCATCGCTATGCGGTGTATGATTTCGTAGCAAACCCAAAACCTAAAGCCTAAAGCCTCAACCAGCCAATCCCGCACAACGCAGTGCGTGCATTATCAGCACCTACTGAACCATAATCATTGTGCCGAGACTTGGACCAAATAACAGATCAAGCGTGGGCTGTATTGAAGCACCACTATTTTCTTTGGATTTAATGTCGCTCGACCTGTCTTCTACTGACTGCAGAATAATCGTCACCAGACCATTGGTATCAGCGGCTATAAACTCCCGCATCGCGGCTGACTCAAGCGTCAGAATATCCCCCGAGGATTTGTCAGCAATGGGCAATGTGCCTAGCAGGACCACCTCGTCGGAGTCCATATCAATAGAGCTGGCATCAATACCAGGTGCATTATTCCAGGTGATCGGTCCGGTCATATCGAGATTCGCTCCTCCATCGCCTTCCACCCAGCTGTCTCCTGAGGGACTCTCTTTCAATCCCCATACATTCAACGGTGCAGTCGCCTCACCATTTGAATTATCCTGCCGACTATTCAACTCAACTCTCAAACCTGCCTGAAGTACGGCATCGCCTTCCTCCCGGTCCGGCACCTCAAATCCCAAATAGGCTTTCCTGTTATACTCGGTGCTGGTACTTCCCTTCAAAGCCAGAGCGGTAACATGCCCATAATTATTCGTATAGTACTGATCCCCACGGATATAAGCATCAGCCCGTGCCGGAATAATGAACTTACCTGGATTAATAGAAAGGTTCAGGGTAGGCGGTTCCATACTGGATGTATTATCTTTCGAATAAAAACTGAACTGCAATCCACTATTCACACTGTCGCGTGTCAGTATAAAAGTTACGAGTCCATTGGTATCGGCATTGATAAAATCGATCATCGCCTGACTACTCAGAGAAACCAACGAATCCACAGCATTACTGTTCACACTGATCGACCCCAGCAAAGATGCATTTGACAACAACTGATCTCCACTATCCGTCACATTAGCCGGTGCATTGTCCCAGATAATTTCATCACCTGTCGCGTAAGCTCCATTGCTCGTGCCCTCAACCCATGATTCACCGGAATCACCATTCTCAAGCGCATATATGTTTTGCGACACCAGTCTAAAGAACCTTCTTTAATCAGGAGAGTAGTTGCGCCACCGTAATTTTTCAGATAATTATCAGTACCACCACCCATAACATAGGCATCGGCACCGGCTGTTCCGGTTGCGGTTGAAATCGTCACCATTTCAGCCAGACCAGTTGAAAGTAAGGACAGAAGAGTTATTACAATAGAAGATAGTCGTATTTTCATTACATATTCCTTTATTTATAACGATAAACAGGCATTAATTACGCCAGATATTTAGAATGCCTTTAAGGCATGAATTCACACAATGTACTCATAGTTTATTACGGAACTTGTTTGTTGTGCAAGTATTTCTTTAGACAGGCGCAATTCAGCTGCGTTAAAACGATCGGTGTACGCATATTTGCCCTGAAAGGGCTGTTCACCTTAGCCCCGGACAGAGTCCGGGGTAACTGATTATTAAAAATGAGCCCTGTAAGGGGTCCTCAAAAACATTGAAGTGCTCCTTCAGAGCACATACGTTGTTCTGATATACCCAGGGCGTTGCCCTGGGCTAGTTTTGACAAGCCCTTTCAGGGCAAACACAATAGGGAATGTTAAACGGAGCTGAATTATGTTGCGTAGGATATTATGTTGCGACCTCTGATAAATATGCATGAATGGTCCTGTTTTAAACTCTGAGAGTGGGGTGTGTGGGGATTTACGCAACATAATATCCGCGACTTTCTTCATAACTCCGAACAGCAGATACGCCCGATCGCCCCCTTTACACATCTATGCCCTTTTGTCATTCTTATTCCTATCAATGAATTGCCTCAGCTGGAGCGTTGAACGAATGATCTGCTCTAACGCTCAAGCCTATACTGACAAAAATGATCCGGCATCTTAGGAATTATGTATGAACGACAGAGGGGTTAACCAGAATTCTTCTTCCAGCCAAAGGATGATCTCAATTGATTTCTTCCGCAGGCTGACGATGTTTCTCCTGATCGGGGAAAGCACCAGACTATACAGCTATCTCTTGAAAATTGATACCGGACTTACTCAGTTCATTGGAACGCAGCTAAGTCACCACCAATGGCATGGACTATATTTCTGGGACCTGATTCAGCCATTTTTTATGTTTATTGTCGGTGTCTCAATTCCCCTTGCGGTTACCAATCGGCTGAAGAAAGGCGACAGCAAAAAATCCATCAATATCCATGCGTATAAAAGAGCGTTCCTGCTCCTGATTCTGGGCTGGGCAATTTACTGCATTGGACCGGGCAAGATTGTATTCCGTTTACAGGATGTTCTGGCTCAATTATCAGTGGCCTATCTTGCCGCCTTTCTGATACGGGACAAGAGCTTTAAATTTCAGATAATCACCACCCTGGTCATCCTGCTGGTCATGGACCTGGCCTACCGCTTTTTTCCGGTGGAAGGATTCAACCACCCCTGGGTAGCTTATGAGAATCTGGGTGCATGGGCCAACAACAAGATTGAAGGTGTGGAGAAAGCCAGTGTATGGGCATCGATCAATGCATTTTCAACAACTTCCCATACGATATGGGGAGTTCTTTGCGGCAAGCTGCTGATGAGTGAAAGGTCCGCCACTAAAAAAATCAAGCTTCTGATTATTGCGGGTATCGCCGCTTTAATTGCCGGATACTCACTCGACCTGCTGAATATCACCCCTATCATCAAAAAGATCGCCACTTCTTCGTTTGTCTTTGCAACAGCATCTCGGTAATCCCGGAGGTGGCACCGAAGTTACCATCTATCTGGAATGGCGGATGAGTATAAAAATGAACAAGCCCAATGTGTTCATTTAAGTGTAACCAAGTAAGAGTGGTGTTTAAGAGTCTATCCACTTAACCGGTTACACTTAACCCACACCCTCAAACGAATACTCTTAAACAACCAGCTTACACGTTCCGAGACCGTTCAGCCGGACTACTCAATAACCGCGCAACTCTCAATTTCGTTATGATAAAATCCCAGTTTTCCGACTTTCAGATGAAGCGGCTCTTTCCTGTCAAACACAGTCGGCGTTTCAGCCAGATTGAGTTTTCCTTCAAACTCATTGGGATCATTCCACAACCTGATGATAACCTGTCGGCCGACAGGCAAACCCCAGATAAATCTGATCCGTGCCAAACGCTCGTCCTGCTCCCGCTGCCAGTTTTCATAGCCATCGGGGTTGCCGGTGTTAAAATCGAATATGCCTTGTATTATCTCGTCGTTCATAGCTCATATCTTTTGGCTCTGAGAGCCAACTCTACAGTTTATCGCGCCGACGGCGCTACCACTTATTCGACGTTGAATGTTGAACGTTGGATGTTGGACGTTCAGGCGCGTAGCGCCCTCTTCACCCTAACCCCTTCAGCTCTCTGTCCTCCCTAACCCCTAAACTAAGTGCATTAGTAGATATTCTCTCAACTCCTGTCATAAAAACAAAAATTCGCGATAGTTAAAATTGTTAAAAAGGTTGAAATGGTTTCCGTCATCCGCCTTTACGCACCCTCCCGCATACGCGCATTCACCCTTCGGCAGGCTCAGAGTTGACGGGAGAGGTGCGTCCTACAAGCATTCGGCCACTTTAACCGCTTTAACTTTTTTAACCTTCAACCCTTTTAACCATCTCTCCTATGCAACGCGAAGCGTTGTTAACTAAAGCTGCGGTGTTTAAAACACAAAGTTATATTGGAAACAAATAGTTCCGTTCATTTCAAGAGCTTAATTTGGTTGCGGCTGAAAGCAGCTTTAGTTCTTGTACATATCAACAGGCACATCGTTTTGCAGATCCGGCCCCGGCGTACTGCGTCCACGGTCAACGTAACTCTTCAGAAGTTTTGTCAGCTCCTCAACCTTTTCAGGATTCTGTGCCTGCAGGTTGTTGGTTTCAGCGATGTCATCCTTTACATTATAAAGCTGCACTTCGGGCAGTCCCTGCTTCCTGGCCTGCGGGTCTTTCGGAGAGGCCCAACCACCTGAACCGGGACAGAGCGCCATTTTCCAATCACCTTTGCGGATGGCAAACTTACCTTGAATGGAGTGATGAATCACTGCCACACGCGGTGCTGCATCTCCTCCACTAAGAAGAGCCGGAATAAAGCTTACACTGTCTTCACCGGCATCCTCCGGGATCTTCTCTCCGCTCAGATCAGCACAGGAGGCAATCAGATCGGTCAGACAGGTTGTCCAGGTACTCGTAGAACCGGCTTTCACCCGTTTAGGCCAGTGACATATAAACGGAACACGATGGCCTCCCTCCCAGATATCCGCTTTATATCCACGATAGTCAGCACTCGGATAGTGCCCCTTTTTTACCAGCTCTTTTACATTAGCCGCGGGTGAACAACCGTTGTCACTGGTAAATACGACAAGAGTATTATCCAGCAACCCCAACTCTTTAAGCGATTCAATCAACTGCCCTACACAGAAGTCGGTCTGCATCACAAAATCGGCATACTTGTTCAACCCGCTCTTGCCCTTCCACTCTTCAGTTGGCACAATCGGTGTATGCGGCGATGCATAGGGCAGATAGAGGAAGAAGGGTTTTTTCCCTGTTTTCGCCTCGGGCGCACACTGCTTAAAATACTCAATCGCCTTTGCCGTAATTGTAGGCAGAACATCAACCGCCTCGAAAGATGGCCCTGCCGGTCCCTTACGATGAAATGCCTTGATCGCGGTCGGTAGCTCTGTAACTTTGAAATTCTCAATCCAGGTGTAAGGTGCCATATCGAGCGAAGCACTGATGCCAAAGAAATAATCAAAACCATGCGAAACCGGTGAATCGGTCAGCGGTTTACTGTAATCAACCTTGCAACCCTTGAGCATCGGACTATCGGTAACCTCGCCCACCCAGCCAAGACCGAGATGCCACTTGCCGATACAGGCGGTGTTGTAGCCAGCGCGTTTAAGAACCGTTGCCGCAGTTTCACGTCCCTTGGAAATCAGCGGTCTGCTGTTACCCCACAGCACGCTTTTCTGCAATCTACTCCGCCAAGCATAACGGCCGGTCAGCACACCATAACGGGTCGGGGTACAGACAGCAGAACCGGAGTGGGCATCGGTAAAGGTCATGCCGCCCTTAGCCAACCTGTCAAAGTTAGGTGTAGCGATCTTGCCCTTACCTTTGCTCAGACATTGAACATCTCCAGTGCCCAGATCATCACAGAGTATGTAGACGATGTTAGGCCGCTCCGCAGCATTTATAATTCCGCACACCATCAGTGCAGTAAATGATAATGAAATTGATTTTAAACAGTTCATATTTGTTTCCTTTTTCATCTCTCACAGAGGCACAGAGCACACTGAGTAATATACTTATGCCGTATTCTCCGTGCTCTCCGTGGCTCTGTGAGAAAATTTATTCTTCGCTAATTTTGACAAAAAACAGGATGCACTATGCTAATCCTGATGTGTTTCCCGACATGGTCAATTGTCAATATCCACTTTGGCTCCCATCGCCAACTTTAGCACTCTCGCACTTTAGAACTTTAGAACTTCTCCTCTAACCCCTAACCCCTAACACTCCCTAACCAACCTCACTCCCCGACAATGCACCACAGGTGCTTGCTGCCGCGAACATAGATCGACTCCCCGACAAATGCCGGTGTGGCATTCACGCCCTCGCCCATTGGATTAACCGCAATCTCTTTGCCCTCGCGCCCTGTTTCAAAAACGCGGAAAACACCCTTCTCACGATCAACTGCATACAAACGTCCTGCCGCAATAATCGGCGATGCATAAAAACCATCTTCAAACTCTTTAAGCCAAACCTCTTTGCCATCCTTCAAATCATGACATATCACCTCGCCGGAATCTGTCACAATGTAAATCAGCCCATCCATCATCACAGGACTGGCTACATCAGGCAGATTGCCATCCTCCCAGATCCAAAGCTGTTCTGGATCGGCACCTGGTTTCAGTTTAAAAGCTATCATGCGCGAATAACAGTTAGCCGCCACCCAGGTATCGCCCTCCCAGGTTACAGCTGGAGCAACTTCACCCCCGACTGCATTAACCTCCCAGAGTTTCTTACCGGTTGCCAGCTCAACCCCCCAGGTGCTGTCACAGGCATGCACCAATACAATCGGTTTGTCGCAGCTGGTCATCACAATGGGAGAGCTCCATGAGAGACCGACCTCACGCGGAGTCTCCCAGATGATTTTCCCGCTCTTTGTATTGACCGCCATAATCTTGGCATCTTCATCCTGATCCCACTGAATCAGAAGCATCTCACCCTGATAGGTCAGCGAGGAGGCATGTCCATAGCTGTTTTCCGGACGGCCCAGATAGCGCTGCCAGACAATATTTCCTGAATGATCCAGGGCCGCAAGATCCCCTGTTCCATAAATAACATAGACCCGATCTGCATCGCAGGCCGGAGAGGAGGCTGCAAAACCAGTATCCTCGGTGACCTGTGGAAGCTCCTCAGCGCTCTTTGTTCCATCCGGTATATCGGTCATCCAGAGCTGCTTACCACTCTCGGTATCGTAGCAATAACAGCGACGGGCTTTGACACTGCCGGTGGTTATAAAAATTTTGTTGTTCCAGACAGCGGGCGTTGATGAACCGGACGCCGGCAATTCAACCTTCCACTTGATGCCGCTTCCCTTTGTTCCATCCCACTTTAAAGGAGCCTTTTCAATGGCTGTCCTCCCCGACATGGTGGGGCCGCGCAGGTTTGGCCACTGTTCCATGAGCTCATCCTTTTTTGGACCGAGCATACAGGCACAGACATGTTGCTGCCCGTTGGTCAATGCTTTATTGGTTAAGCCTGCCCGTAAGGCCCTGTCGGCAACCGGCTTTGTTGCAGGACTATGACGCACCTGCAGAATAACGGCAAAAACTGTTAAGCAGACCCCAGCCCCCAGCAACGCCCGAACCGCCAGTTTATCCCCCTTTTCAGGATTGGCGCTCACTATGCCCCTGGGATCGGGAATCTGAAGCCCGAGCCGCCAGGCCAGTCCGAATCCAGCCGCCGCAGCAATCAGTCCCAGCACCAGCAGCATCATACCGTTCTGACGGAATGTCATGCTGTTAAAATAAGTGTGACGGGCCAGCTGGTCCAGCTCACGCGCCAGCTCAACAGCAGCCTGATTCTGAGGATTATCACGCACATTCGCCAGAGCCCTCTCCAGCACCTCAGATCGCACTGTTATGCTCTGCCCCGACTTATACCAGTCCAGACTAAGAAGTGTCCCCACCGTAAAAGTGAAAACCAAAGCAACAAATGCCATGCCCCGGGCGCATTGACGTAATAGTTCGTATCGGGCTATAATTTTTTTATTATCCATCGAATTAAATATTAATGCAGGCGCGCCTCAGACGCAACTCTAAATATCAATACATCCAGATGCGGACGCACCTCTTAATCGTTGCACTTTTCAGCCTAAAGGCTGGACAACAAACATTATTAACGTTCGTTGTTCACACTTCAGTGTGCTTTTAAGATAATAATGCTGAGGTACTCACTGTTACAACGATTAAGAGATGCGCCCCCAGATGCGGGCGCCGCCCGCAACCCAGCTTGTAGCCGCTAGCTTGTAGTTTGTAGTTTGCTCTGCTGTATTTGCTACCAGCTACAGACTACCAGCTCAACAAGCAGTTTCAACGCAACGGAGTTTCGCTCCCAAAAACCATGCCAAAAATCGCAAATGTAGGATTATCGTATTGCACTTTAGCTACTATATGCTAAAGTTAGATTAGTTGAATAAAGCAATTTGATAAGTGTATTTGTTATATGAAGATGGTATCCCAATCGGAGAAAAATCATGAATATTTTAGTACCCCTCGCAGAGGGTTTGGAAGAGCTTGAAGCTATTACCATTATTGACGTTTTAAGGCGTGCCGGACTAGCGGTCACTACAGCCTCTTTGACAGATGAAAAACTGGTGACGAGTTCGCATAATGTGATCATTCAAGCAGATGCTCTGCTAAACGAACTACAGTCGGAAGATTTCGCCGCCATTGTTCTACCTGGCGGCGGTACGGGAACCGACAACCTGATGAGTGACAAACGCATCATTCAGATAGTTCAGGCTTTTGATGCCGTGAATAAATATGTGTGCGCTGTATGTGCCGCACCCACTGTGCTAGCTGCTGCAGGCATTCTTGACGGACTAAAAGGAACCTGCTATCCAACCTGTGCAGAGGCACTAGGTGAATCCTACACCGATGTTCCAGTTGTAGCGGATGGCAATATTATTACAAGTCAAGGACCGGGAACAGCTCTCTTATTCAGTCTGGTAATGGTACACCACTTTGCCGGAGAAGAGGCCGCTCATTCAGTTGCAAAGGCAATGCTGACCACGTATTAGTTCGTTAGTTCGTTAGTTCGTTAGTGCATTAGTGCATTAGTGCATTAGTTCGTTTTTAACACACTGATTCGATTAATTGTGCTAAAACGAAATCATTCGATAAAATTAGTGCCTCTACTTCGCAATCTGCCTACCTACAGCCTTCACTCAGCAACTTATGCACTTTCCTTTGCTTCATAGAAGCAACCCTACAAGCCTTCGGCGTTAGTGCAAAGCTCTGTAGGGTTGGCTCTCTGAGCCAAAAAAGCAACCAGCACTCGCGCACTTCTTCACGTTTCTTACTTCAGCGCGCACCGCGCCACCTCTACTTAAACGTTCGATGTTCAATGTTCAAGCGCGAAGCGCTCTCCAACTTTAGCACTCTCGCATTTTAGAACTTTAGAACTTCTTCCGCACTCTTCACTCTTCATTAAGATCCACCTTGGCTCTCGCGGCTTTCTTCTGGCCATGCTTATGCTTTTCATCCAGCATCTTCGCCTTCTGCTTACGTGACCGACGTCGTTTCTGCCGCCTGATCTTTTCTCGCGCCTGTATTCGTTTAGAGTGTTCAGACTTCTCCCGCTCCAAAATCTTCTCCGCCAGATCCTGACGGGCCAGCCAGCGGTTTACCTCACGTGAGCGGTTCTGTCCGCATTTGATAGTAATCTGGCTCGGCTCATGACACAAACGCACAGTTGAGGCAGTCTTATTCACCTTTTGGCCACCACTTCCGCTGCCAAGGATAAAAGACTCCTCTATATCATCTTCAAAGACAGAGGCTAGCGCCATCCGTCTTTTGATCTTTTCAACTGTTTCCGGAGAAATCATAAGTAGTTCTAAAGTTCTGAAATGCGAGAGTTCTAAAGTTGTTTTGCTTCGCTGGTATTAACCACAGAGACACAGAGATTTTACTGTCTGCGCGGCTTGTCCCGCCGTAGCCTTTCGTTGGACGTTGGACGTTCAATGTTCGATGTTGGACGTTCAAGCGCGTAGCGCTCCCTTCCCACTTTCCACATTCCACATTCCACAATTTTGCTCTCTCTTCCTAACAGCCTAACAGCCTAAACACCTAATAGCCTAAGCGAAGCGCACTATATCCGGCGCGGTGTGCTCAAACCTAGCAAAGTCATTCCTTCGTTCATTGCCTTGGCAGCCATTGCGCAGAGTTTTATACGGCTGTCGCGCACATCATCATCCGCTTTAAGAACCGGTGAACTCTGATAAAAACGACTGTAAAGCTGTGCCAGGGTAAAGAGGTAATCCGCCAGAATACTGGGTTTATATGCCTCTGAAGCACGTAAAACCGTTCCAGGGAACTGCAGTAGCTTCAGGACCAGCTCACGTTCAACAGGTGTGTCCAGCAACAGCTTGTTATTCAACGGCGCTGTATTTTCAACACGATCAGCATATTTGTCCAGCAAGCTGCACATGCGCGCATAGGCATATTGCAGATAGGGTCCGGAGTTGCCATCAAGCGCCAAAGCTTTCTCCCAGGTAAAAGTAATCAAGGTCTGTGGATCATGACTCAAATCTGCATATTTAATGGCGCTGATACCAATCTGAGCTGCGAGCTTCTTCTGCTCCTCCTCGGATAGATCACGACCAGCACTCTTAATAATCTCAAGTGCACGTCTCTCCGCCTCATCCAGAAGCACCTCCAACTTGATAACATTGCCCTCGCGGGTAGAGAACGTTCCCTCTGGAAGACGCATCAATCCAAACCAGACATGCTCCAGCTTTGTCTCACACCCTAGTTTATTACACACAGTAAAGAACTGCTTAAAGTGCAGCTGCTGACGTTCATCAGTGACATAAACAATCTTATCCGGTTTGAAATCAGCAATCCTACTGCGAACCGTTGCAATGTCAGTGGTGGCATAGTTGAAACCACCATCACTCTTGCGGACAATACAGACTGGCATCCCCTCATCCTCAAGTTTAACAACCAGAGCGCCCTCACTCTCCTCAGCAAGCCCTTTCTCTTCCAGTAGCTGGATGGTTTCAGCCAGCATATCATGGTAGTAGCTCTCACCACGGTAGAGGTCAAAGCTGACATCCAGACGCTTATATACGCGGTTGAACTCATCCAGGCTGATTTCAATAAAACGTTTCCAGACCGCGCGGTTTTCAGGATCTCCCTGCTGTAGCTTAACCAGCTCAGCGCGACACTCATCAATCCAGCCCTCTTCATCCTTGGTTTTGTTATAACTGGCCACATAGGCGCGTTCCAACAAATCAACCGTCAGATTCTCACGCTCCTCTTCGGTCAGACAGGTGCGATAGCCCTTAATCATAATACCGAACTGCGTTCCCCAGTCGCCCATATGATTATCAGCAATCACCTTATAACCCAATGCACGATAGATACGGTCAATCGCCGCACCAATCACAGTTGAGCGGATATGACCGATATGCATCGGCTTGGCAACATTGGGACTGGAGTAGTCGATAACAACTGTGCTGCCCTTACCAACATTCGGAATTCCAAAGTTATCGGTGGCGGCAAGAGACTCCACCTGAGAGCTCAGCCACTCTTTATTAACAGTCAGATTAATAAACCCGGGGCCAGCCACCTCAACCTTGGTTAAAGTCTCCGGCAGCGGTAGCGCGGCAACAGCCGCTTCAGCGATTGCACGCGGAGCCATCCTAAGAGTACGGGCCGCCTGCATAGCGTCACTACACTGAAAATCTCCAAACTGCTTATCACTCGCAGGTTGCACCTGAAGCCAGCTCCAGTCATGTTCCGAGCCAAACGCCTTTTCAAAAGCCGCTTTAATCCACTCCAAAAGCTGCATTTCACATTTATTAATCATAAACTAACATTCCTTGGTTGCTATACTGCAATTATCCATAAAAACCACAAAGAGCGCAAAGAACCATGGCTCTGTTTATTTTTCTGCAGATTTGCATAAATTAAATCAGGGTGAATAATATCATACCGCCCCCCGGCTTACAAGAACACCCATTTATCAGTGTACAGGCGTCAGGCGTCAGGCGTCAATTTTCCAAACGCAACCCTCTTACCTCAAAACTAACACGCTGCAACAGAACTCTCTGCGCCTCCATGTCAAGGCGTAGTCCAGCTTGCGGGACGAAGACTGATGCGAGGAATAAACAGCGAAGCGCACCAACTCTCGCACTCGTGCACTTCTCCTTATCTTTCACCTCCCTATTTTTCACTTAACAAACCGGTCAGTATTTTTAACTCTCGCACTTTAGCACTTTAGAACTATAGAACTTTAGAACTTCACCCAACTCCCTCCCACTCTCCCTACCCCCTAAATATTTTCCCCAAGAAATCACTGGATAACTCCTACCAATTAATATAAAATTAGGAAGAAGTGAAGATAGCAATACAAACTGAAAAAACAAATTATTTTGCATAATTTGCGGGGACGGAGTCTATTCAAAAACGGTCATTCTTGCCACATCTTAAAAATAAGTACTTGTGAATCAACAACTTAACTTAACAGCTCCTGCCAACTACAATTTCTTAAATATTCATCAAAGAACACCCGGAAAACACAAATATTTCAACCACATATTTTCACCGATACACTGCCACACAATAAGTGCGGTGTTGTGACCCACACTATGAACAGCAAAGAGATCTTATAACTTTAGAACTCACGCATTTCAGAACTTTAGAACTTCTCCCAACTCCTTTTTTGGCTAATTGTAATACACTTTTTTTAATGCTATAATTAAAACATGAAAAAGATAACACATGTCAATGTACTTAAAGACTACCATTTGGAAATCAGATTTGATGATGGGGTTTCCGGCATAGTCGACCTTTCCGGACTTGCCGGCAAAGGTGTCTTTTCAATCTGGAATGATTATGGCCAATTCGAAAAGGTTCAAATTGCACCAACAGGAGAACTTATCTGGAATGGCCAAGTTGATCTTTGCCCTGACAGCCTTTACATGAAAATCACAGGACAAACCGTTGATGATATATTTCCCTCAATCAACTCAGGAGTTGCCTATGCCTGAAATTTCCAGATTCTTCGGAATTTCAATCAAGATGTTCTTTGATGATCACAATCCTCCTCATTTTCATGCATTTTATGGGGAATTCAAGGTGGCAATTGATATCACAAAGCTAGCCATATTTTCCGGTTCGTTCCCTCCTCGTGCACTAGGACTTGTTATAGAATGGGCCACTATTCATCAGAAGGAACTGCTCGCTGACTGGGCATTAGCTGAGAGTCAACAGGCTCTTGAAACAATCGACCCATTGCAATAACGTCAGCAAAGGTAACACAGTAAGTGCGGTGCTGTGACCCGCACTATGAGTAGCAAAGAGATCTTATAACTTTAGAACTCGCGCATTTCAGAACTTTAGAACTTCTCCCAACTCCTTCAACCTGACTATCGCGTCCTACATTCCACAACTCACAGAGGGCGTAGCCCGAATCCCCTACCACCCGCACTCACAATTTTGTTTTCGCATAAATGCCTGCTTTTGCATAATATTAAGAAAGCAAAAGTATAGGAGAAAAAATGTTACACGCAGTAGAAGCCACAATTGAAGCTAGCGGAAAAGTACGCCTGACTGAGCCGGTGCATCTCACTTACCACAACTTACAGAGCAACTCCCCGTCTTTACAGCAGATCAAGCGGACTTTTAGCCCGGTTACGCATAGTTTTAACCACATGAGTATATATCATTGTTGTCTCGACGCTCGAATGTCCCAGATACTCCTGAATCTCACGAAGATCCACACCGTTAAGCAAAAGATGCGTTGCAAACGAATGCCTTAATGTATGAGGAGAAACCTGCTTTTCAACACCTGCTTCTTTTGCTGTATCACGAACAATACGTTGCACAACAGAGGGACTTATGTGATGACGGCGAATCTTACCCCCACGCGGATCCATGGAAGGTTGCGCACTTGGAAAAAGCCAATACCAACCGAATTGAACTGCGGCACTCTTATACTTGCGTGCCAATGCATCCGGTAAATAGACCTCTGCACACCCAGCCTGAACATCCTTTTCATGAAGATCACGTAACTTTTTATAGTGCTCACGCAGTTGAGGAATCGCGGACTCCGCCAACAGCGTGGAGCGGTCCTTATCTCCTTTACCAGAACGTACAAATATCAGCTGATTATCAAAATCAATGTCCTTTGTCCGCAGCCTGCACAACTCACGTAGTCTCAACCCGCCGCCATACATAAGTTTAAGAATCAGCTCACGTGTACCCTTTGCAAAAGAGAGCACTTTTTTCACCTCTTCAGGAGTAAGAACCACCGGCAATTTCTTTCCGGCTTTAGCCCGTATACCCTTTTCGAGATCTTCCATTTTCAGGTTCAATGCTCTGCGAGCCATAAAAAGCAGAGCGTTGAAGGCCTGATTCTGAGTACTCGCGGCAACACTCTTCTGTAAGGCAAGCCAGGCGATATAATCCTTAATTAACTGCTCTGTAATGTGCACTTTTTTCTGAAGATCAGTTCCTGAATCAGCGTCCCGAGGACGCCCAGAACCATCACGGCTGCCATCATCGCCAGCATTTTCAGAGCCACATCCGTTGCAACTACCGACATAAACCAGAAAACGACGAATCCAGTCGAGATAAGTCTGTTCCGTGCGATATGAATAATGCTGAATCCTCAAAGCCTGGCGAATTACAGATAAAAGATCATTTGTAATCACACAGCCATCATCATCAAGTGTCAACTGGGCTGCACTTTTCGGAATTGAGCTATCACCACTTCTGAAATTATGAAAGTAAAGCCGTACAGCTTTATCTGCCTGATCCACCTGCCAGGCCTCAATTTCCGGATTGTCATTCAGAGCATTGACATATCGTTGCAATAACAACTCCCATGAATCGGGCGGCCAGTTTTGTGCTTCACGGAAGAAATTTTTGACCCAATAAACATAATACTTTGCATTGCCATCCTTGCACATCGACTTTCTGATCAAATACTCCGCAAACTCATCAAGCTGTGAGTCATTCATACCAAGCATGTTAACCTCCTTTAAGAATTCAATACTATAATATGCATCTAGACGCATATTACGCCAATATCCATATTTTGAGTCTTAATACCCCGCAAATCAGACAATAAAAACGGTATATCTAGAAATCAGTATCATATTATACGTCACAGTAAATTTAAGTCAAGATACAATATCCATTGACATTTTGAATGATAACCGACAAAATACAAACAATTAACGACGTATCGGTAAAGTATCCCGATAAAATGCGTCGAGACTTCTATTAAGAGTTGAAATTAAAAATAATGTTTTGCTCTGCTAATTTTTATTGTCTACAACCAGCCGTCGCCTTTCAGGCTATGGCGGTCGCAGAAGAACACACAGAACTCAAAGATTTGGAAACACTAA
>JAQIBS010000003.1 GCA_027858965.1 Kiritimatiellia bacterium | reverse complement strand
TTCTACCGACTGCTTGAACAGGCAGTTGTTGGTGAACCGATCCCATACGCGCAGATGGTTAAAGGCGTTCGGGGCCGCAAGAAGAAGGGTTGACCACCATATGTGGCACCAACTTGAGTCAAGGGCATACCCCATCTCCGTCAACAAGTGTATTTACCGCCATGGCGACATACTCACACAAAGCAGGAATATTGGTTGAGCAAACAGAAGATGAAATAGCAGCTGTAAATATGGCAGTGGCAGGCTGGTACGCAGGCGCGCGTCCTATTGTTTCAACTTCAGGGGGCGGTTTTGCGCTTATGACAGAAGGAATGAGTCTTGCGGGGATCACCGAAACTCCACTGGTAATCCATCTTGCTCAAAGACCGGGTCCGGCTACAGGACTTCCAACCAGAACCGAACAAGGAGATTTAAATCTTGCTCTTTACACAGGTCACGGAGTCTTTGCAAGAGCCATATACGCACCGGGTACAACACAACAGGCATTTGAACTTGCATGCAGAGCGTTTAATCATGCTGATCAATATCAGATTCCTGTTATCATCCTCACAGATCAGTATTTCGTTGATACTAAATATGACACACCTGAATTTGACCTTGATAAAATCAAAATCGAAAAACACATTGTCAAAACAGATGATAACTATCAGAGATATAAAATTACTGATTCAGGAGTTTCTCCTAGAGGAATTCCGGGATTTGGCACCGGTTTTGTTTGTTCTGACTCAGATGAACATGATGAAAACGGCAGAATAACTGAGGACATAGATGGAATCAGCATGGCAATGAAAAACAAAAGATTCAAAAAAATTAAACTTGTCAAAGAAAACTCATGCAGACCCAAAATATATGGTCCCGAGAATTACGAAAACTTAATTGTTGCATGGGGGTCCACCTATAACATTATTGCAGAGGCTATTGATAAAATGAATGATTCAAAAACTGCAATGCTTCATTTTTCACAAGTGTATCCTTTGCATAAAGACACCAAGTCTCTGATAAAAAAATCAAAAAAAATCATCCTTGTTGAAAATAATCAGACAGGACAGTTTGGAGATCTAATTAAACTTGAAACAGGTATTAATTTTGATCATAAAATATTAAAATATAATGGATTGATGTTTACCGTTGAAGAGTTAATGGACTCTATCAAGGAGGTGTTATGATGGATAAAAAGGATTGGTTGAATAACGAAGTTGATATTGCATGGTGCCCGGGATGTGAAGATTTTGGACTCAGAAATATAGTAGCAGAAGCCTATGCTGATTTAGGTCTTAAGAAAGAAGAGCTTTGCATGGTATCAGGTATCGGTCAGGCTGCAAAATCTCCTCAATATTACAACACAAGTTACTTTAACGGACTTCATGGTAGAGCATTACCGGCAGCTGCTGCCATTAAAATGATAAATCCTGAACTAAAAGTTGTTGTACAAAGCGGTGACGGAGACATGTACGGTGAAGGTGGCAATCACTTTATTCATAACATCCGTAGAAATGCCGATATCACCATTATAGTTCATGATAATATGATATACGGACTCACAAAAGGTCAGGCAGCTCCTACTTCGCAATTTGGACATAAAACACCGATACAAGTCGACGGAGTGTTTGAAGAACCTTTTAATCCATTGGCTGTAGCTATTTCACTTGGAGCAACTTTTGTAGCCAAAAGTTCAGTCCATGAAAAAGAACTCACCAAAGAACTGATTAAGCAGGCAATACAACATGACGGTTTTGCATTAGTAGATGTATTTCAAGCGTGCGTATCGTTTAATAAGGTAAATACTAATCAGTGGTTCAAAGATAATACTTACATCCTTGGCAATGATTATGACCCAACCAACAGAGTAAAAGCATTTGAAAAGTCATTGGAAATAGAACCATGGCCGTTGGGTTTAATCTATAAGTCAGACTCAAAAAAGTCATACAATAAAAACGTTCCGATGTTTGAAAATGACAGCACACCTTTGTACAGACGCAAACGTGATATAAGCGTAATCAAGAAAATAATGGAAAGCAAAAAGTAAGCAGTAATGCTGAGTGTAGAATTTAGAGTGTGGGCTTTGCAGTTAGGTAGATGCCCAAAAAATAACAAAAAGGAGAATATATATGCCAACATTCGGATCATCCTTTTCAGGATTAGCAAACAACAGGAAACTCACAGATGCGGAGCTTGTCAGAGCAGTTCGTTTCATGGTGGCCTCAGAGTACGAAGCGACGCAGTTGTACATGCAGCTTGCCGAGTCAACTGACAACAAGCTTGCCGTGGCCGTACTAACGGACATAGCGGATGAGGAGCGTGTACATGCTGGAGAATTTTTGAGATTGCTCCACGAGCTCGCCCCCGATGAAGCGAAATTCTATACCGAGGGGGCGGCAGAAGTTGAGGAGGAAATCGTAAAATTGAAGTAACTAACAGGATGAACCAATGGCGCTTGCCCCCAATAAAACTAAACTAGTGTGTACGATCGGACCCGCATCGGAGTCGCCAGAAATCCTGCAGCAACTGCTGCATGCCGGGATGGATGTTGCTCGCCTCAACTTTTCCCACGGTGATTTTGCATGGCATAAGACCGTGATCGAGAATCTTCGGAAGACAGCGTCTGCTGACGGCAAGCGTGTAACGATCCTCGCCGATCTTCCGGGTCCGAAGATGAGGATTGGGCAATTGGCTGAAGAGCCGATCGAACTGAAGCAGGGCGATACGTTCACGTTGACTACGGACGAAGTCATCGGTGATCGGCGGCAGGTTTCCGTGAGCTTTCCGCGCCTGACAGTAGCCGTCAAGCCGACCGACCGCCTGTTCCTCAACGACGGCAATATTCAACTGGAGGCGGTCAGGATTGTCGGGAACAACGTCGAATGCCGCGTACTTATCGGGGGCGAATTGCGCTCGCGAAAGGGGTTGAATCTTCCAGAAATCGACCTAGGCGTCAGTGCGTTTACCGAACACGACCACGACTGCCTAAAGTTCGCACTGGAAAACGGCTTGAATGCGATCAGCCAGTCCTTCGTAGAGACGCCGGCCGATGTCGACGCCGTGCGGAAGGCGGCATCTGACTTGGGATATCACCCGTTCATCATTGCCAAGATCGAAAGGGCGCGAGCACTGGTCCACATTGACGATATCCTCAAGGCCGCCGACGGCATCATGATTGCTCGCGGCGACCTAGGGGTAGAAACCCCACTGGAGAGAATCGCTGTGGTCCAGAAGCAACTGATCAGAAGGGCCAACCTGCGAGGGAAACCGGTGATCACGGCCACGCAAATGCTGGAATCGATGGTGGACCATTACCGCCCCACACGGGCCGAATCCACCGATGTGGCCAACGCCATTCTTGACGGTACCGATTGCGTGATGCTTTCGGAAGAGTCGGCGATGGGGAAATTTCCGGTCGGGGCCGTGGAAATGCTCGGCCGCATTGCGGCGGCAACAGAACCTTCACGCCACGACATCCCGCTTGCCGACTACGTCCTTGCCGACGACATCCATCTCGTGGACCTCATCTCGCACAACGTCTCGCAGACCGTGTTCCGCATCGATCCAGTGGCAGTTTGCGTTCCGACGCTCACAGGGCACACCGCGCGAATGGTCTCCCGCTTTAAACTCCCCGTGTGGATCGCGGCCGTCAGCCCGAACGAGGCGACCTGCGCCGGATTACAGTTTTCATATGGCGTGTTACCGATCCATGCCACAGATCACCCTGTGGACTGGACTGCATTTGCCCGGCTCTGGGCGAAAAGTGAAGAGTTGCCAGAGGGACGCATCGTGCTGACCGAAGGTCCATCCAAGAACAATCCCGAGGCCAACCCCCGCCTCCAAATCCTCAATCTGCCCTCCCCGCCGGCGGGAAATAAAACGATGGAAAAGGAGGATAAACCATGAAAAGCAATCCTCTGAAACAAGTGGAAACACTCGGGCAGTCCATCTTTAAGAAGGCGATTCAAAAGACAACATGGCGCGATTCAAAGGTATGGGCAATTCTACTCCTGCTGGCTTATGCTCTCCTGGCAGTGCTGCCGCTTGCATTGGCGTATTGGCTCAACCCCGTCTCGGGGCAACCGCTGCTGCAGGAAATCGGCAAGGGTGCCGGCCTTTTGGGGTTCTCGCTGCTGGTCCTCCAATTTGTGCTGAGTGCGAGGATTCAATGGATTGACCAGCCTTTCGGTCTCGATGCCGTTATGTGTTTCCACAAAGGCATGGGCATATTTGCCGGTGCGCTTATCCTCATGCATCCCCTGCTGCTAGCTCTCGGCGACCGAAGCTGGTCGCTGTTCGGACTGAATACCTCGTGGCCGATCACCGTCGGCAAGGCAGGCCTCCTGCTGCTTGTGCT
>JAQIBS010000161.1 GCA_027858965.1 Kiritimatiellia bacterium | reverse complement strand
GAGCAACGCGTCGCGCTTCTTAGTAAGCTTTGCTTTCTTTTTATTCATGTCAATAGTATAGAGCATAAATCATACTCTATACAATAACAAAACAAAAAAAGTCAAAATTAGAATTGCTGTTTGTCGGTTGTCCCCCTTGTTTTTGTGTGTGTGTTTTGCTATGATCAAACATTAATAAATGAAATAATTAAAATTTAACCAAGCTCTATATGTTTTTAAAAAAAAATAAACCTGTTATCAGAGAACGAGATGACCATTGTATCTCCCGCGCCAATATGGATGCGGATGCCGTTAAGGTTCTCTATCGGCTTGTTAACAGCAATTATATTTCCTATCTGGTAGGCGGCAGTGTCCGCGATATGCTGCTGGGACGTGAACCTAAAGATTTTGATATCAGTACTGATGCTCAACCCGCTCAAATACGTAAGCTCTTCCGTAATTGTTTTCTGATCGGGCGTCGCTTTCGTCTGGCGCATATTGTTTTCGGACGCAAGGTTATAGAAACCAGCACCTTTAGAGCTCAACCAAAGGCTGTAAAGGGTGAGGATGGACTTTATCAAGCCGAAGATAATACCTTTGGAACCCCCGAAGAGGATGCTAAACGACGCGATTTTACGGTTAACGGTCTATTTTATGATATCAAAACATTTTCTGTTATCGATTATGTTGGCGGGTTAAAAGACCTGGAACGTAAGATGATTCGTAGCATTGGCGATCCTAATGTGCGCTTCAGGGAGGATCCGGTGCGCATGATGCGTGCTATTAAGTTTGCAGCTAAACTGGATTTTTTTATTGAAAAAAATTGTCGTAAGGCTTTGAAGACACATCACGCCGATATTTTAAACGCCTCTGTTCCACGCGTTTGCGATGAGGTCTATCGTCTGTTTACTGTGAATGCATCCGAAGCTGCATTTAAGATGATGTGGGAGTTTAATCTTCTGGAGGTTCTTCTTCCTGATGTGAGTGAATATATCAATCGCAGCGGAAAGCTCACTTCGCCTCTCTGGCGTTATCTGGCGGCTCTGGACAGCATTTCAACTAATAATGAATTTTCGAACGGAATTAGAACTGCAGTTCTGTACTATCCTATATTTCTTGAGCAATGTGAGAAAGATAAGAAACAGTTTCCTAATGGTCGTATAAACCGGATGCAGGTTGCCCGCAAGGTCTTACGAAATCTTTCAACCAATCTGCATATTCCTAAGGCTGTCTTTTTCTCTGCGGTGGCCGCAATGGATATGGTTCCGCGATTTGATAATATGCCTAGCAAGACACGTGCTGCCCGTTTTGCCAGAAATAGCAGTTTCAGGGAATCCTATGATTTTAAGGAAATTCTGCTGACAGCGGATGGCGGTGATCTGGAGCTGCTTGAACAGTGGAAACAACTGCATCTTGAAGCTTATGATGACGGGGCTAACAGCAGTGATGTCACTGAATCATCTACCAGACGTAAACGCCATCATCAGAGCCGGGGGCGTCGCAAACGCAGCAAACCTAACGAATAAAATCAGTTAACAGTCGGCAGTTAATCGTCAACTGTTGGGAGGGGACCTCACGCAGAGGCGCAGAGACCGCAGAGTTTTTTTATTGTCACATAAAAGTTTGAGTATCCAATATCCAAGGTAAGAACTGTGCTTAGAGATACCGTCGGTAATCAGCCAACAGCCGTTCTCTCTTAAATTCAGAACTTTAACCGCTTCAACTTTTTTAACCTTCAACCCTTTTAAACATCTCTCCTATGCAACGCGTAGCTTTAGGTTGTAATTCTCTCTATGTTGGCACCCAGCTGGAGAAGTTCATTCTCCACACTCTCATAACCGCGGTCAATGCTGCTGGCATTCATGATCTCGGTCTCTCCTTTGGAGCAAAGCGCCGCAATCAGCAGGGCCATTCCTGCCCTGATATCTGGACTGGTCACATAAGAGCCCTGCAAGCGGGAAGGTCCCGTTACAACAATTCGATGGGGATCGCACTGTACTATGCGGGCCCCCATGCCGATCAGATGATCAACAAAGTACATCCGGCTTTCAAACATCTTTTCAAAAAAGAGCGTGGTGCCACGGGTCTGGGATGCCAGAACTATCAGTACGCTCATCAGATCTGAGGGGAACATCGGCCAGGGACCATCTTCAATTTTCGGTATGGCATCGCCGAAATCATATTTGGTCTTCAGCTTCTGTCGAGGTGGCAGTTTGAGGGTACGTTTCTCCTCATTGATCTGCCAGCGTACACCAAAACGCTTAAAGGGCTTTTCCAATACTTCAAAATCAGATGGCTCAATATCTTCGAGGGTCAGATCACCACCTGTAACCAGGGCTGCTACGATAAAACTGCCTGCGGTAATCGAGTCGGAACCGATCTTCTGCTCTGTGCCATGCAGCTTCTTAACACCTTTAATGGTCAGCATATTTGTTCCTATGCCGCTGATCTCTCCTCCCATGTCTTTGATCATGTTGCAGAGGTTCTGAACATGCGGTTCACATGCTGTGTTGTAAAGAGTGGTTGTTCCCTCTGCCAGGGATGCCGCCATAACCAGATTCTCAGTTGCGGTGACACTGGCTTCATCCAGAAGAATGCGTGTTCCAATTAGTTTTTTTTCAACGCTGAAGTTGTAAGCTCCACGGGTACGAATGGTTGCTCCCATCCGTCGGAAACCATCAAGATGGGTGTCAATCCGTCGACGTCCGATCACATCTCCACCGGGCGGGTAGAGTTTGGCTGACTTGCATCGGGCCAGCAGGGGGCCGGCAAAAAGGATGGAGGAGCGCACGCGTCCGCACAGGTTGCGCTTTAGATGGCTGGATTTGATTTTGCTGGCCTGTATCCTCACCGAGTGAGTGGTGCGGTCAATCTTAACATCCACTCCCATCTCTTCGAGAAGATCAAGCATTGTGCGCACATCGGCTATTAATGGAAGATTGGTGAGTACCACCGGTTCTGTGGTCAGAAGTGCCGCGGCAATCATCGGCAGTGCGGCATTTTTGTTGCCGGGCACCTTGTATGTGCCACTGATCGGCTTCATGCCTTTAATAAGAAATTTTGACATTTTGTGTATCTTTACAGCTGGAATTAATTAAAAAGTAAAATCTATATTAAATCTTTTTTGGCTTTGCTGAAAGCGCGAAATGATAGAAGAGTGACAAAAATCCTCTTTGCTATTGAAAACAAGCCGCACTCACTATAGAATATAGTCAATTTATTATTTAGAGCCATTAGCACCCAGTGGGTGCAGAAATTCAGGTGTTTAGTAGCTATTCTCTCAACTCCTGTCGCAGAAAACAAGAAGTTGAAGCAGCAACTTGAGCTGGCTACTGGCTACTGGCTGGGTTGCGGGCAGAGCCCGCTTTAGATGTTTAGTTGACCAATAAGCTACTAACAGCCTGGCGTTCTATTGGACGCTGTTGATTTGGAGTTCTTTTATGTCTGATTTGAGCAATGTTGTTGATCCACGCCCTGACTGGGATACCTATTTTATGAGTATTGCTGCAGTTGTAGCAAGTCGTGCGAACTGTTTGCGTCGAAAGGTGGCGGCAATTGTCGTTTCAGAGAACCGGATTATATCAACTGGGTATAATGGGACTCCAAAAGGCGTCACCAACTGTTTTGCCGGTGGTTGTCCGCGTTGTGCCGGTACAGCTCCATCTGGTACCAGTCTGGAAGAGTGTATCTGTGTTCATGCCGAGCAGAATGCAATCTGCCAGGCTGCCTATTATGGAATCAGGCTGGAAGGTTCTTCAATTTATGTGACGATCAGTCCATGTCTGACATGTGCCAAACTGATCATCAATGCCGGTATTAAAGAGGTTATTTATGGTGGTGACTATGTTTTTACCGAACAGACTGAAAAACTGTTGGCAGAAGCGGGTGTTATCTGCCGTAAATTTGAGGTGTAAAGTGGGCTTGCATAGATGCTGAGGAAACGGCATAATACCTCACTTAATTTTTTGAAATAAGGAGAGATAAGAGATATGCGTAAAAAAATTATTGCAGGTAACTGGAAAATGAATAAGACAGCCTCAGAGGCTGCTGCTTTGATTGAAGAGATCAAAGCTGAGCTCAAGGGTGTTTCAGGTGTAGACGTTGTGGTTTGTCCTCCTGCTATCGATTTAAAGGATGCAGCAGCAGCTGTTGAGGGATCAAATGTTGGTCTTGGTGCTCAGAATATTCATTGGGCTGAGTCCGGTGCTTTCACTGGTGAGATCTCAGCTTCCATGCTCACAGATATCGGCGTTAAGTATGTGATTGTCGGCCATAGCGAAAGACGTCAGTACTTTGGTGAAACCAATGAGACTGTTAACAAACGCACAAAAGCTGCGCTGGCAGCCGGTTTGATTCCTTTGGTCTGCGTTGGCGAAACTCTGGAAGAGCGTGATAGCGGACAGATGGAGAGTGTTGTTATCAATCAGGTGAGAGAGAGTCTGGCCGATCTTGGCGATGATCTTCCCTCGATCGTGGTTGCTTATGAGCCAATATGGGCTATCGGTACCGGTCGTACGGCTACACCGGCTCAGGCACAGGAAGTGCACGCTTTGATCCGTCGCACTTTGGCTGAGATCTCCTCTGGCAATGTTGCTAACATCGTTCGTATCCAATACGGTGGAAGCATGAAACCTGATAACGCAGTTGAGCTTCTCGGGCAGCCTGATATCGATGGTGGCCTGATTGGTGGAGCCGCTTTGCAGGCCGAATCATTTGCTGCTATCGTTAAAGCTGCTATCTAAGAGCTTCTTTACGATATTACAAAAAACCGCGTGCTTTAATGCCTGCGGTTTTTTGTGTCGGGAAATGACGATGTTTTGACATTTTTAAGGGTTTTTAATTTTGGGCGATTCCTATATAATTTAAAATTCGTATATGAAATGATATTTTTAAGTGAGTCAACATTATGAGAACTAAATTAACTTTGATTTTATGCATGGCTGTCATGGCCTTCTCTCTATTTTCACGGGGCGCAATACCAGGTTGTCCTGAGGAGATTATATCCGTTCCTGCTAGTAGCGGAGGGAGTGCCAAGGCTTTTAGTTACAAGCGTGTTCTGAAGGAAAAAGTTCGCAATCATATTATCTATGATGTCACCTATCCCTCTTCTGTTATCTCGGCCAGCGAAGCTAATAACTCGGTGCCTGCCGAACTTTATCTGCCTGCCGGGCTCACGGCGCAGAGTCAGGCTCCGGCAGTTGTCTGCATGCATATACTGAATGGAGACTTTGCTCTCTGCCGTATGATGTGTTCACGACTTTCAGAGGCGGGCATCGTGGCTATGTATTTCAAACAGCCATATTATGATCACGCGGTGGTAAAAAGGGGCGTCGCTCCCTGCTAAAGGATGTGGATACTTTGATATCCGGCTTTGATCAGAGCACAGCTGATGCCATGCGTGCCTTTGATGTAATTCAAGGCGTGAAAGGGGTTGATCCAGAAAAAACCGGTGTTGCGGGGATCAGCCTGGGGGCCATACGCTCCGGTGCTTTGTGCGCCTATGAGCCGCGCATTAAAAGAGCCTATCTTTCACTGGTTGCCGGAGATTTAAAAAAGGTGATTCTCTCTGCGAGGGAAACCCGCGATCTGCGTGGGTTTATTCAGAAGCAGAGTAAGAAAGATCAGGATCGCCTTTGGGAGTGTGTGATGCGTCAAGACCCACTCAATGCAGTTTCCCAATTGCGGAAACTAGCAAAGCAGAAGCGTTTGCGTATGGTCCGGGCTGAGAAGGATCAGATTATGCCCCCTGCGTGTAGCATCGCACTCTTTAATGCGGTTAACTCACCTGAGAGTGAAATCTGCTTAAAAGGAATGGGCCATTACTCAGCTATGGCCGGGTTGTCCGGTATTATGGATGATTTGGTTGCTTTCTTTGCAGCGGATGTACCTGCTTCCTGGAAGCCGCCGGTTGATACTTACGAAAATGCTTCGGTTGAGATGATTGGTTATTTGTTGAAAGATCTCTCATCTTACTTGACAGCGGCTCCTAAAGAGGGCTGTGCTCATATGGTCGGTTTAAAAACATCTTTTAATATTAAAGGTAAAGAGCATAAGTTTGATTTTGAACTGGCCCTCGGTAATCAGGGACGTTTTAAGTTAACCGGTACGTTTCCGGAAGTCGGTTATGCCGGTTTTGGACGGGGGGATGCCCCCTGGATTATTGGTGGACAGAAATCCGTCTTCCGTGGAACCCGTTCGAGCGATCCTGATCTTACATTAGCTAGTCTGATTGATCCGCAGGCTCTCCTGCACTATCGTATGGCGCTTGGTTTGGCAGCCGGGGCGGCGCTATCACCTGACCTGATTAAAAATTACGCCGCTTTTAAAGTGGAGAACGGGAAAAATAATACCCGCATTCTTTGCCTTAAAGGCATTAAGAAAAAGAGCAAGGGGAACCTGAGGATTACCTTCGATGGCGCAGGTCGTTACCCTCTGGAAGCTGAGTGGGATGTTGAAGGGGTTAAGGGTCGAATAGATTTTACACACTGGCAGATTAATGCGGCTTCAGACAATTCAATTTTTGAGCCCTCTGATGATATTGTGAAACAGGATGTTTTACAGCGCGATGTGCTTCAGATGTTTGCCTCGATCTTTCAATTCGCAGTGGAGTATTTTGAATGAAAATGAAGTTGTTGATAATATCGGTACTAATCTCATACAGTACGCTTTTTGCTCAGATGCCTGAACTTAAGATTGTTGCGCGTGATAGCGATGGTCACGGAATGCTATGTATGGCAGGAAAAAAACGTGTGCTGATTGTGGAGGGAACTCCCGAACAGATGGGTGCCGCGCATGGTCGGCTGATGGCGGATATGGTGCCTCATGTGGCACCTCAGACCATGTCTTTGGTAGGGGCTGCTTATACCATTCAGAAGGGGATCTGGTTTCATGATAAAATTGATGAGATCTACCGCCTCTCATCTCCACATACCCCGAAGCGCTTTATTGATGAGTGTAATGCTATGGCCGATGCCGCTGGCATAAGCCGGCGCGATGCCATCTGTGGCAATTTTTTCCCGGAGCTCTTTCACTGCAGTGGGGTGGCCGTTCGTAATAGTGCCAGCCTTGGAGGCCATGTGGTGCATGCACGCGTGCTCGACTATATGCGCGATATCAATTTGCAGAAGTACACCCTGGTGCAGGTATTCATCCCCAAAGATGGATATGCCTGGATCTCACTTGGCTACGCCAGTTTTCTGGGAAGTGTTACCGCTATGAATGAGCATGGACTGGCTATTGGTGAGATGGGTGGACATAGCGATGAGTCATGGAATGGAATGCCTATGACATTCCTGATGCGTGAAATTGCTGAGCGGACAAAGAGTGTTGATGAAGCTGTGGCTCTGATGAAACGGGTGCCACGGACCTGCGAATACTATTATGTGGTCAGTGATGCCCAAAAGAATATGGTAGGCATCAGGGCGCGCCCCGATGATGTTATGGTCCTTCAGCCGGGTGAACAGCATGAACTGCTTCCTGAGGTTCCGGCAGATACCGTCATGTTCTCCGGTGGCAGCCGGGCAAAAAAGCTCTCTGAGAGGCTGCATGCTGAGTTCGGTAAGATTGATGCCAAAAAGATGATTGAGATCATTAAACGTCCCGTTGCAATGAAATCCAATCTGCATAACGCCATCTTTTTGCCGGAAACATTGGATATGTGGTTTGCGGATGCAGGAAAAAAAACACCAGCCTGCGATGAACCTTACACAATGGTCAATCTGCCTCAGATTATTGATTTTTACAAAAAAAACCTGACAGTAGCACCTGAGGATAAAAAAGCGGCAGAATAAAGGGGCGGCTTTTGAAGGATAGGCTTTGGACTGTAGGTTTTGGACTGTAGGTTTTTAGGCGGTAGGCTCTTCCTTGAAGGGCAAGACTCCGTTCGAGCCGCAACTTGGGAATTGGATATTGAGTATTGGCTATTGGATATTGAATATTGAATATTGAATATTGTCGCGTTTTTGACTCTCACTCTGTGCTTGACCAAAAGCCCTTGTGATTGTAAAGTATGCATGACATTTTAAGGTTCATAGGAATGTGAGGAGTTATTGATGAGTGAAGAAGAAAAAAACGATGCCAGATTACAGCGTGGTTTGCTGGTAGAATTTGATTTTGCTGTTATGCCTGGGCATCAGATAATGCTTGATGTATGTAAAGAACAGCTAGCTAAAGAGGGGCTGAAAATAGATGATGTCCTTATGGCTCGCTATATGTTTGGCCGCTCTTTTGTTGCAGGTTTAAGTGCTTTATGCAGAGCTCAGGAAATATCGTCTTTTGAAGTAAGCGATATGGTAGCCACCTGCAATGAGATTGTTGCTGAGAAAATTAAGAACAGTCTCTCCAGCGTGCCCGCTGCTTTTAAAGAATTAATCAAGGCCGTTGCTGATAAAGGAATTAAAGTTGTTCTGTTCTCAGTTGCCGAGAGCGAAGCGGTTCTGGCTGCTTTTCCCGACATGCCGGAGGATATGCTGGCTGTATCTGAAGATTTGACATCCAGTTTTGGTTTCACCAGCTGGGAAGGATGGCGTCGTTTTGCTCGTAAGAACGGTTTACATGAGCGCCTCTGTGTTAGTATCTGCGGCAGTGGACTCTCTGTAAAAGGGGCTTTGACCTCTGGAGTCAGTGCAATTGTCAAAGATAATGAGCTGGTTTCATATCAGGATATCAGCGGATATGATATGCAGGTTACAGATTTTGATACAGGAATCGTCGATGAGATTGTACGTTTGTTACATCTTGGTTGATCGAAGCGTATCAGCTCTTTGATTTTTATAATGCAGACCTCGTTTCATTGAAGCGGGGTTTTTGCGTATAAAATCCTGATTATAATCCTAATTGCAATCCTAATCAAATTTGAATCTTCCATGTCTTGAAAGGCTCTTGCAATCGCAGAAACACTTGAAAGTAATACAAGTAACAATGTAATAAATAATCTCATTTTTGCTAAACAAGTGCGCCTATTTTTGCTTTGATAGCGTTGATGAATACTCAAAACAAAAAAGAAAAACAGGGCCACAAGGCTTCCTTCAGCGGCAAAAACTTTGTAATCAGAATAGCAAAGTGCACTGAAAACAAACGGTTCGACGAGCTTCTTGAAGAATACCATTACATTGGGAAAAGCCGTAGCGTCGGAGATTCTATGCGAATGATCGCTGAAATT
>JAQIBS010000141.1 GCA_027858965.1 Kiritimatiellia bacterium | reverse complement strand
ATGTTTGCAAAGGATAAAGAGATTGAGGCGGTTTATATTGCCACCGATGCGCCGAGTCATGCGCGACTCTGTATCGCCGGGCTGAAGCGTGGTCTGCACATGTGTTCGGCCGTTCCGGCGGTCTTTGGCCAGGATCAGCTCGAACTAGCCGATGAACTGTTTGCAACCGTTAAAAAGACGGGGTTGGTTTATGCAATGAATGAAACCTCCGCATTCCGTCCGCAGGTTTATGCCATGCGTGGCATTTACCAGGCTGGCGGATTCGGGAAGCTGGTTTATAGCGAGGGCGAATATTACCACTACATGGGCAAACCCATTGATTCATATAAGGGTTGGCGCATAGGACTGCCGCCACAGTATTATCCGACTCACTCCAATGGATTTTATACCTGCGTGACAGGTGGTTCGTTCACTGAAGTTACCTGTATGGGTATGCCCAGTATTGTTTCGCATCTCCAGCCTGGCAACAACTCGTTCAAAAACCCATATGGCACCGAGGTTGCACTTTTCCGCACCAGCGAAGGTGGTATGGCGCGTATGGCGGTGAGTTGGGACATGCCGGGAGCGCACGGTGAGAAGGGACGCGTTTACGGACAGAAGGGCAGTTATGAAGCGCGCTACTCCGGACAGGCGGACGTGTCAAAGGTCAGTCAGGCCAAACAGCACCTGCCACCGGGTGTGCCAGCCGGAGGACACGGTGGATCACACGGATATCTGACAGAAGATTTCATCACCTCGATCCTGCTTAAACGGCAGCCGGTCTGCAACGTTGCCTGTGCGTTGAACACTACGGTCTCCGGTATCATTGCGCATCAGTCGGCAATGAAGGGCGGCGAGACAATGAAGATTCCGCAGTATAAAATTTAGGCTTTGGGCTTTAAACCACGGAGGACGTAGCGCGGGCACATCTCGCGCTACGTACATTGCTTCCTTGTCACATTTAACTTTTAACTTCTTCAACCTTTAACCCTTATCTTATCACAAGTGCCGTGCGCAAATAAGAAAATTATTTTACGCAAAACAGGGTAGTCTTTTGTACGTTCCCGACTTACACTGGGATTATAAATTTTGCCGCAGTGTATAATAGCATGGGCAAAGGATAGGTAGTATTCACGAAAAAAGGAGTTAAGCGAATGAGGAAAATACGCGAAAAGGTTGTTAACAGATTGTTTTCCGCCGGTCATTCCGGCTGGAGATGGATTGCAGTAGGTATGCTGACAGTGTGGTCGGGCTCCGGGCTGTGTTACGGCAGCGGCGTGGCGCAATACTGGACGTTTGATGAAGGGGCGGGTTCGGTGGTCTCGAATGAGGTTGCTAGTGGAACCGTCGGAGATTTAGTTAACTTTGGTTCTAATGGATCTGTGTGGGACACGGATGTGCCAGCGGCTCTGGCCTCGCGTTCGACCGGATCACTGGCATTTAATTATGCTAACGTCAGCTACATTAATTGCGGTCATATCGGGTTGTCGTCCACTCAGGGTGTGGGTGAAGCATCCATCTCCATGTGGCTCAAGCCGGAGTCACTTTCCGACATGCGCCTATTTGGTCAGTGCAACGCGACCACCGATCTTCCGTTAGGAACCGTTCGTTTTACGCCGGGAAGCGGTGATCCGACGGTTGGGCGATTCGACGCTCTTTATAAGGGAGACATTAAGTGGTATCCGATAACAGATTATACAGTGACGACAGGTGTCTGGCATCATCTCGTAGTTACCTGGAAAGGTGATTATATGGTTTCCTTTCTTAACGGCAATCCGGTCTTTTCCTTTTTGTCCCGTTTTGACTTTAACCAGGATCGTTTCGGGCAGCCCCTCAACTTCGGCATCGGTGCCAAATATCGTGGAACAAGCGGGAAGACTTTTTTCGGAAAAATGGATGATGTCTCTGTATGGAAGGAGGTCCTGACGCCCGAACGTATTCATCAGTTGGCATCGGGTGTGGCACCCACGGCTATCTCTCTTTCTGACGGTCCCTTAGCGCCTGTATCACCTTTGGCCGAGTATCGTCTGGACAATAACACGGAGGATGCCCAAGGTTCTAACGACGGTACGGCCCTCGGAGATGCCTTTTTTGTTGTTGATGCGCCTTTTACTTATTCAGGCAATATGGCTCTAGCTCTTGATGGTGACGGTGACAGCGTGGAAATTGCCGATAACGCGGCATTACGCCCTGGCACGAAAGACTGGACAATATCGCTTTGGTTCAAGTCTTCCACAGCACAGCAAAACGTTTTGATCGCCAAGCGGCAGCCCAGCACCCCCTATACCCAGATGAGCCTCCTGCTTGCAGGGGGAATAACAGGAAGTATGGGGACCGCTGATCGCATTCACACCTTTATCATGGGCACGGAAGGATCTTCTGAACGTTGGGAAATCTCGACAAGTGGCGGGCTGGCAAACAATCAATGGCATCATCTTGCGCTTGTACGCACAGCCGATGACTGGCGGCCGATTGTGTATGTCGATGGTGTTGTGGCGGATATTGCTGTTATCAATACAGATGCGGGCACACGTCCACATAATGTTAACTGCACCGATCCGTGGTACATAGGAAGCTGGGGTAATGCCTCCAATTTCTTTAACGGCCTGATCGATGAGGTTGCCATGTGGGATACGGCTTTGACCGGCGAAAATATTGCATGGCTGGCAAACAACAGCCTCGCAGATATTCATTCAAAAGGAACATTAATTTTAATAAAATAGAAAAGGAGAGTGAACATGGACAATTCATTGACAAGGCGCGATTTTTTCAGGGGCGCAGTTGTGGGAGCAGGTGCTGTCGCCATGCTTCCGCAGGTCACAAAGGCAGCGGGAAAAACGATGCAGGGATTTGATGAAACTGATCCTGGTAAAATAAAGAACACTCTCTGGAAGCCGGTTTCGGACCGGAAAATCAAAGTAGGCATAGTTGGTTATGGAAACTCCCGGTTCGGCGCCCAATTCGGGTTTCAGAATCATCCGAATGTGGAGGTGTTGGCCGCCGCAGATCTTTTCTCTGACCGATGCGCGGAGTTGGCAAAGCAGGTGGGAGCAAAGAAGACTTACGCCTCCTGTGAAGAGATGTACGAAAAGGATAAGGAGATCGAGGCTGTATTTATCGCTACCAATGCGCCAAGTCATGCGCAACTCTGTATTGCCGGGTTGAATCGCGGTCTGCATGTCTGTTCTGCAGTGCCTGCGGTTTTCGGTGAAGATCAGCTTGAATACGCTGATGAATTGCTTGAAACGGTCAAAAAGACAGGAATGATCTATTCCATGTTTGAGACGACGGCTTTTCGTGCACAGTGTTACGCCATGCGTGAGATTTACAAGGCTGGTGGATTCGGAAAGCTGATCTATACCGAAGGTGAGTACTATCATTATATGGGTAAACCGATCAACTCATACAAGGGCTGGCGCGACGGGCTTGTGCCGCAATATTATCCGACGCACTCGAACGGGTTTTACACCTGCGTGACTGGCGGCTCGTTTACCGAGGTCAGCTGCATGGGCATGCCGAGCATTATACCTCATCTTCAACCCGGCAATAACCCATACAAAAATCCATATGGATCAGAGATTGCATTGTTCCGGACTAGCGAGGGGGGCATGGCACGTATGGCGGTGTGCTGGGATATGCCCGGCGCTCATGGTGAGAAAGGGCGTGTTTATGGTCAGAAGGGCAGTTATGGGTCACGATATTCTGGACGGGCGAATGTGTCAAAGGTCGGGCAGGCAAAACCAAAGTTGCCGCCCGGGATGCCAGCGGGTGCTCACGGTGGTTCGCACGGTTATTTGACGGAGGATTTTATTACCTCGATTTTACTCAAGCGTAAGCCGGTTTGTGACGTGGCCTGCGCCCTCAACACCACTGTCGCCGGTATAATTGCTCATCAGTCGGCGATGAAGGGCGGAGAGACGATGAAGATCCCGCAGTATAAATTGTAGTGCAGGGCGATATCTGGTTTTAGTTTTGTGTAAGGTTCGGGCTTAAACTGAATTTATAAATATTGACGCAGTGTATGACAGCATGGGTAAAGGAGTGGTACGATTCACAATACTGGAGTCTTGAAGATGTTTCGGGGGGGGCGACGGCTACAAACTTGGTGTCAGGCGGGAATGACGGAACACTGGTAAATTTTGGTTGGCGGAAAACAGTTTGCAATCCATTCCGATAAAGGGGACAAAGATTCTGATACAGTAATGCCTTAGCGTAGTAGCCCTTCGACTTCGCTTAGGGCAGGCAGGAGTCAGAGAACATATGTAGGTCCGGTTTGCAACCGGACATTGTCCCTATGGAATCGGGACCTGCTCGCAGACGTGATACGATTTACGCGCCCTCCCGCAGTCGCGGGAGAGGCACGTCCTACAAGTAAGGACATCTTGTAGGCGCATAGATATGGAGTTACGGGAAAGAAATGCCCGTATAAAGATTGTTAAAAG
>JAQIBS010000056.1 GCA_027858965.1 Kiritimatiellia bacterium | reverse complement strand
GATATGCAAATCTTTTCTCATTCATTGAACAGTTTGTGCAATATGCATCACTGCATTAGTCAACAACGCTACGCGTTGCATAGAATAAAAAACTACATCGTAATGAGTTAATATGTCATGTAGTCATATCAGAGAAGAAAACCAGTTCAACCTTTTTAACAATTTTAACCACTTTAACTATCGCGAATTTCTTGTTTTTTGTTACTGTAGTTGAGCGAATAGCTACTAAATTGCTGAAATGCTAAAGTGTTGAAATGCAGCGATAGCTGTAGCGACCGCTCTGCACGTCACGGTGGCATGTCACGCCGTACAACGGCAGGCGGAAGCCTCCGGCATAGACGGATGAACGGTATATGTAACTCATAGCATATTGCCCTGAAAGGGCGGTTCACCATAGCCCAGGGCAACGCCCTGGGAACTGTCTGCGAAGGTTTGAAATTGAGTTGCAATGAAAAAAATATTTTGAAAGATAAATCACATAATCTTGAGCCGTTCAACATCCATACCCTGGATGAACTTTGCGATGAGGCCAGCCGCCTTAATGTGAAACTGCCGGTCTCGCGTGATATATCTATACTGCGGTCGCCTGTCACGATCAATAGGTGGACAACACCCAATCGGCTTTGTGTTCAGCCTATGGAGGGGTGTGATGCCGACGCAGGAGGTGTGCCCGGGGAGTTGACTTTCCGGCGCTACCGTCGCTATGCTGAGGGTGGCTTTGGATTGATATGGGTGGAAGCAACCGCTGTTGAGGGAGAGGGACGTTCCAATCCTCGCCAGTTGTGGCTGAACAAGAAAAATGTATCTGCCTTTGCCGAACTTGTGCAGGACATGAGGAAGGTTGCCCGTCAACGCTGGGGACATGAAATTATCATTATTCTGCAGCTGGCTCATGCGGGGCGCTATAGTCGTCCTGAGGGCGAGGCAGATCCTATGATCGCATATCATGATGCTGTCCTTGATCAGAAGCAGGGCATTCCCGCAAACTATCCTGTAGTTTCAGATAGCTATCTGGATCGTCTGCAGACGACAACTGTGGCCGCAGGTCGTCTTGCTATGGAGGCTGGTTTTGATGGGGTCGACATAAAGGCCAGCTATGGTGACTTGCTGGCTGACCTTCTCTCTGCTACCAAACGTCCTGGGCAATATGGAGGTTCTCTGGAGAACCGAAGCCGATTCCTTTGTGAGGTTATTGGGAAATTGAGAGCATCCCATTCAGGGGTTCTGATCGCTTCCCGCTTCTCTCCGATACTGATAGATTCTGATGAATCGGAGGAATTGGCTCGGAGCTTGGAATCTGCAGGGGTGCAACTGCTCAGTCTTTCAGCGGCTGACGATTCCGCTCTCAGTTCCGATCAGAGAGAACATCCTTTAGAAAAATTTGTTCGTCTAACTGATTTGACCCAGTGTGTTCAGCAGGCGGTACCGGAAATTCCCGTGGTGGCAGGAGGATTAAGCTGGTTCCGTCACTTTATTCCTGATATTGCTGCAGCACTTTTGCATAGGGGGGCTGCCACATTGATCGGGATCGGTCGTGCTGCTCTGGCTTACCCTGCATTGGCGGGCGAGTTGCTGCAATCAGGAAAGTTGGATCCGGATAAGTGCTGTATTAACTGTGACGCCTGTGTTCAGCTGATCAAGGATGGCGGCTTTGCTGGTTGTGTGGTCATGGATAGTGAGCTCTACGGGGCTGAGTATCGTCTTCGCCGCCATTTTGCATTGGATAACCTGCGAGAGGAAGCAAGGCGCTGTCGGGGCTGTGAACCGGCTCCCTGTCGAACTGGATGTCCTACGCATATTGATATTCCCGCTTTTCTGGAGGCGTTTGCAGAGAATAAGATGACACAGGCTTATGATATTCTCCGCAAGGCTAATGTCCTGCCGGGGATGTGTTCGCATCTGTGTCCTGTCAACTTGCTGTGTGAAGGCCGGTGCGTCGCCGGAACGCTGGATGGCTTGCCAATTCCTATTCATGATATTCAGCATGCAGTCTGCTGGAATGCCCTTCAGAATGGTTTGATCGGCATTCATCTGCCGGAGCTTGATACAGGTAAGAATGTGGCTGTTGTAGGTGGTGGACCTGCCGGAGTATCCTGTGCTATCACGTTGCTGGAGCGCGGACATCATGTTGTGATTTTAGATCGGAGCTCCCGGCTGGGAGGAACTCCCGAATTAGCCATTCGTTCAAGCCGTTTCTCTGGTGCCCTTGATGAGATTAAAACCATCCTTTGGCCAGCCCTCTGTCAGGCGCGCTTATTGATCAGGCATGGAGTTGAACTTGGATGCGATATTGCGCTTGAGGAGTTGCGGCAGGAGTACGATGCGGTATTTCTGGCTACAGGAGTATGGGGCGAACAGTCGCTGGGCAGCGCTGAAGGGGTTGTGCCCGGAGTTAATTTCCTGGCATTGGTTCGGGCAGGGCGTATCACAAAAGTTCCTGAACGAGTAATTTTGCTGGCAGGTGGCGATAGCGCTATGGATAGCGCCAAGGTGGCTCTTGAGTTGGGGGCCACTGAGTTACTGATTGTCAGTGCCGGGTCACTTGCTGATATGCATTGGCACATGTCGGATTCATGGTTCCGTACACAAGGGGTGCACTTCTTGACTATGACTCGCCCTATCTGTTATCGTGTCAACAGTGAAGGAAAAGTCACGGGGCTGAAAATTCAGAGAACGCTGGCCTCGGATGAGAATACGGCCTTTGAAGAGATCATTGAAGCCAGTCTGGTTGTTGAAGCCATGGGTCTTGGTATAGAATCATCTCTCAGGGATTCCCTGGCCGGATGTATCTTTACTGAAGAGGGGCTGTTAAAAACCGAAGAACACTCTTATGGCTGCGGAGTAACGGGGGTCTTTGCCGGAGGAGGGATGATCAACGGCGGTGATTCGGTGGTTCAATGCATTGCCGAGGGAATGCAGGCCGGGCGGGAGATGGATGTGTTTCTCGCTGAGCCGCAGAGAGCGTAGTTCTATAGCTTGTCTTGTATAATTAATATCAGTCAGCATGACACTGCCTGATTTGCCTCCAGTTAATTGGTCACCGGGGACGCTGCCCCTCCTGTTAACCTAGAAACGGCAGTTGAACTGCTCCATTAAGGGTTAATGCAGGACGTGTTACTTAGCCTGGTGGTTTTTGCGGTATTGGAAGGGGGCGCAGCCCTCCCTCTTTTTGAAGAGGCGTGAAAAATAATAGGCGGTGGAGAAACCCAGCATCTCTGAGATCTCGGACATATTCAGGGTGGTATTGGTCAGGAGTTCGCACGCTCGGTTGATTCGGATATCTATCTGGTATTGAAGCGGTGCTGCGCCTGTATGCGCTTTGAACATGCGCCGGAAGCTGGAATAACTTGCTCCAAGATCTTTTGCGAGGGCGTCCAGGTCAATCTCTTCGTTAAAGTGTTCCAAGAGATAACAGCGGGCCTGTTGCACTTTATCAGCGTTTTTCCTGTTAATCGGGCTGCTGCTCAAAGAGAGTGAGCGTATTCGGGCAAGGATGTCGATTGTCCGTGCTGCCAGCAGCTGCTGGTAGCCGAGGGGAGCCTGCCGCATCAAGTCGGTGGTGGAGCGGATATGTGTTATCAGTTTCTCATTGTACCCCGTTGAGATCACGGCTTTCTCCGGCGGGAAGAAATTGGTCATGATCCGTTGCGCATAGTCGCCGTTGAATCCGATCCAGCTTTCATGCCATCCGGTTTCACGCGTTGGTTGATAGCGGTGCCAGATGCCGGGATAAAGCAGAAAGATATTTCCCGCTTCGATCTTTACGCGGCCGGTTGGTTCCGACTCAAACACACCGCTGCCTTCAGTGATATAAACCAGCTGGTATTCATTAAGGGTGCGCCCATTCTCCCAGGAAAACATGTAATTGGACGGGTGGCGCTCCTTGCCGGGTGGGTACTCGGAGCCAGGGGCGATCTCCGTATAACCGCAATCGACTACGTGTAGCCCCCATAAGAGGGCATCGGTTTCAATGGGGAGATAGCGCGCATATCCTGTCTTTTCGTTTTGAGGCATGATCAAATTGTGCAAAAAAAAAGTCAGAATGTCTATTCTAATTATTGAAGATATTTGCAATCCTTATTACATGCGTGATTGAACCCCGAAAAATGCCTGGCTGAATATCCGGACGGAGAGTGGGCCTCCCTAATAAGAATACACCGAAAGTTCAGGAATGAAAGGATGATTATGAACCGCAGAGTGATTGGAACTGCATTACTTTTACTGGGCCTGACCGTCTGGGGCGCGTCGTTGGAGCAGGATTTCAAAAAACCGCCGCGTGAGGTTGGAGTGCGTTGCTGGTGGTGGTGGCTTAACGGCAACGTCACCAAAGAGGCGATCACCCGGGATCTGGAGGCCATGCATGATAAGGGATTCAGCGGGGCGATGATATTTGATGCCAATGGTGGTAATCAGCGTGGCAACGCCAATGTACCCAATGGACCAATGTATGGAAGTGATGAGTGGACGGAGTTGTATCTGCATGCGCTGAATGAAGCCAAACGGTTGGATCTGAAAATCGGACTTTCCATTCAGAGTGGCTGGAATCTGGGCGGACCGGGTGTGACGCTTGACGATAAGGCCAAGCAGATCACATCGTTGGAGATCAGGGTTGATGGAGCGGTAGAGATAAATCAGAAGCTGCCAGTGCCAAAGGCCAACTATGATTACTATCGGGATATCTGTGTGCTTGCCTATCCCTGTAAAGTTGTTACAGGGCTGCCGTTTAAACTCAGTGCTCGGCTGTTGGATAAAAATGGCAAAGGTTTGACCGCAGGAATTGCTGGAGCCGCAAAACCGATCAGCAACCTGGCCGCCAAGACCGGAGCTAAAGAGCTGGGTGGATCGGCACCGGATTGTCGTTTTCTGTTGGATGATACTCCCGCTGTTGCGGGCGAAGAGGATACATCGCTGGATGATATCATCGATATATCGGACAAAGTCAGTAAAGACGGCACCTTGAAGTGGAGTGCGCCGGCGGGGGCCTGGACGATTCTGCGTATCGGTTACACGCCGACACTTGCGCATGTCTCTACATCAAGTGACAACTGGCAGGGGCATGTGCTCGATTATCTCAGCAAGGATGTGTTCAACCGCTACTGGTATGACGTGGTTGATCCGCTGCTCAAGAAGGCAGGGCCGTTGGCGGGAACCGTACTGACACAGCTGGAGACTGACAGCTGGGAGTGCGGGGGGCTGAACTGGAGTCCGGGATTTGCCGAAGATTTTAAGAAATTCAATGGCTACGATGTTATTAAATATCTGCCTGTTGTTGCGGGGAAGATCATCGAAAGCCGTGAGAAGAGTAATGCCTTTCTGGCCGACTTCCGTAAGACCATTGCCCATTGTGTCTCGGAGAATCACTACAGGACCTTTGCCGAGAATGCCGCCAAATATAACATCGGCATTCAACCGGAGTGTTCCGGTCCGCATGCCGGTCCTATTGACGGCATCAAGAACTATTCTCACAGCGATATCGTCATGAGCGAGTTCTGGGCACCGTCGCCGCATCGTCCGAATCCACCCAATCGTTTCTTTGTCAAACAGGCCTCATCGGCGGCGCATATCTATGGCAAACGCTATGTGGGGGCGGAGGCTTTCACCACCATCGGCCCGCACTGGAACGATCTGCTCTGGCACGACCAGAAACCGGCGATGGATTATGAGTTCTGCGAAGGGTTGAATATGATCTTCTTTCACACCTTCACCTGCTCGCCGAAGGAGATGGGGTTGCCCGGTCAGGAATATTTTGCGGGTACACATGTGAACCCGCAAGTTACCTGGTGGGATGAGTCGGATGTGTTCATGGATTATATCAACCGCATCCAGAGTGTTGTACAGAGGGGCGAGTTCGTTGCCGATGTGCTCTACTACTATGGCGATCATGTGCCCAATATCGCTGTTAATAAGGGTTTCAACCGGGCCGGCTCGCTACCGGGATACGACTACGATGTCACCAACGAGGATATCCTGCTGCGTTTAAAAGTTGTTGATGGCCGTATTGTGGTGCCGGGCGGGGTGTACTATCGCATACTGGTGCTGCCCGATCACAAGGTGCTCTCGCTGGCTGCTTTGAAGAAGGTGGACGAATTGCTGGGGCAGGGCGCCACGGTCCTGGGTCCTAAGCCTGAACGGCTGGTCAGCCTGGTGGGTGGCGAGGCCGCTCAACGCGAGTTTCACGAATTAGCCGGTAAACTCTGGGGTGATAGCCCCTCTGAATCAGGCCGGAGAAAAATTGGCAATGGGCGTCTAGTCTGGGGACAAAGCTCCCGCTCTCTGTTGCAGGCTGATGGATTGGCTCTGGATTTCGAGGCGCTTGACACCGAGCGGCAGGAGGACTATGAGTATATCCACTACACCATCGATGGAGCCGACGTATATTTTATCTGCAACCAGACCACGGAGGACCGGAAGGTAAATCTGGCTTTTCGCGTAAAAGACCGTCAACCCGAATTATGGGACCCGGCAACCGGCGGAATACGCAAGGCTGATGCATTCGTCATCAAAGGGGAGCGGACGACCGTGCCCATCACCTTTGATCCACACGGAAGCATGTTTGTGATTTTCCGTACCAATATCGATGACACGGGTAGTCAGGGATCGAACTTCCCTCAGTGGAAGGAAAAGCAGATCATTGCCGGGCCGTGGAGTGTCAGCTTTGATCCCAAATGGGGTGGACCTGATAAGCCGGTCCGCTTTGATACGCTCAGCAGCTGGACAGAACAGAGCAATCCCGGCATTAAATACTACTCCGGTAAAGCTGTGTATCGCACCACCTTCAGTCTGGATAAGGTCCCGGCTGATGAGACGCTTGCCCTGGAGCTTGGATCGGTCATGGATGTCGGTATTGCCCAGGTCACGCTTAACGGCAAAGATCTCGGTGTGCTTTGGCTCGCTCCTTTCCGGGTGGAGATCAGCGAGGTTGTCAAAGTGGGTGAGAACAAACTTCAGATCATGGTTGTCAACTCGTGGCAGAACCGGGTGATGGGCGATGATGCCCTGCTGGATAGCGAGCGCTTCACGCAGACCAACATCAGGGTTACTAAGAGCGGAAAGTTTAAGTGGACACTGGAGAAATCCGGGCTTCTAGGTCCAGTGCGTATTGTGCGGTCAGAGATGTAGGTCGTACTCGAAGGGCAATACAAAGCTGGAATTAAAGATAAGACGATGCTGTGCCGTTCGGGCGTAGCTCTTGCGCGAAGCCTGATGCGAGGAACAGTAAGATTTATAGCAAATAAGGAGAATAAATGAAAGCTGGAATTTTTTCAATTGGATTAGACACCTACTGGGATCAGTTTGACGGACTGCTCGATAATCTCAACGGCTATCACGCTGAAATCCGGGACCGCATTGCGGGCATGGGTGTTGATATGGTAGATGCAGGCATGGTGGATAATGTCGGCAAAGCCGCTGCAGCAGCGGATCTTTTCAAAAAAGAGGATGTTGAGATCATATTCCTCTTTATCTCCACCTATGCGCTCTCCTCGACCGTGCTGCCGGTTGTGCAGAAGGTAAAGGTGCCTGTGGTGATGTTGAACCTTCAGCCGGTGGCACAGCTGGACTATGCTAAGTTCAATGCGATCGGCGACCGTGGCGTGATGACAGGTGTCTGGCTGGAGCACTGCCAAAGCTGCTCGGTTCCGGAGCTGGCCTGTGTCTTTAACCGTGCGGGGATTGACTATCATATTGTGACCGGTTACCTGCAGGAGGAGGAGTCATGGACTGAGATCCGGGAGTGGGTCGATGCTGCCAGGGTTGCTGCCGGTATGCGTACTAACCGTGTCGGTATTCTCGGTCACTACTACTGCGGAATGCTGGATGTCTATACCGATATAACCCAGCAGGCCTCCGTATTCGGTTCTCATTTTGAAATAGTGGAGATGTGTGAACTTTATTCCTTGCGGAATAAAGTGAGCGGCGACGAGGTCGCCGAAAAAATGATTGAGTTTCATGAGCGATTCGATGTTTCTGCTGAGTGCGAAGAGGCTGAGCTTGAACGTGCTGCCAAGACCTCGGTAGCTTTGGACAAGCTGATTGCAAAACACGATCTCGGTTCCATGGCCTATTATTACGAGGGCAGCGGTGAGTATGAAAATATCGTCACCTCGGTCATTGCGGGGAATACGCTCTTAACCGGCCGTAACATTCCGGTAGCCGGTGAGTGCGAGATCAAGAATGCCATGGCGATGAAGATCATGGATCTCTTTGGTGCCGGTGGTTCTTTCTCGGAGTTCTATCTCTCTGATTATGTTGATGATGTTGTCTATCTCGGTCATGATGGTCCGGCGCACATGGCGATTGCCGAGGGGCGGGTAGGACTTGTTCCATTGTCAGTCTACCACGGCAAACCGGGCAAGGGGCTTTCCATTCAAATGACAGTCAAACATGGCCCGGTCACAATTCTCTCTGTGGTACAGCGCGGTGATGGATCTGTTTGTCTGCAGGTCGCTGAAGGTGAGTCTGTGCCCGGACCAATTCTGCAGATCGGCAATACGAACAGCCGTTATAAGTTCAGTATTGGTGCCAAGCAGTTCATGAATGATTGGTCTACGGGTGGCCCTGCTCATCACTGTGCGATAGGAGTCGGGCACATCGGCGACAAACTGGAGAAATTGGTAGCGCTGCTTGGGATAGAGGTGAATCGGGTGTGTTAGCGTGATTCGTGATTCGGGATACGGGGCTTCGCTTCGCTCTGTAAGTTGTAAACTGTAAATTGTAGTTGGGCGCTTCCACGTTGGTATTTGGTTTAGCGCAGATTAGTGCCCCCGATGAAGCTTATCTTTCTGACGTGATGTGTTGTCGAGAGGTAGTCGAGCACAAGCAACTGAAGATATTCCTTCAGGATGTATTTCAGGAATGTCGCGTTTCCGCTCATTGTGGATGGATAGAAATTCTTGATCTGCTCTATGGATATCATAAACCGTATACCTTTCCGAGTAACTGTATGCGCTTTTCAAGTGTCTTACATTTGAAACGCGCCCCCAGTGACTCCCACTCAATGAGATCAAAGTCATCATGGAGAATATCCTCGTCGAGACGTAAATCAGCCAACTCACGCTCTGTCTTATAGAATGGATACAGGTAGAGCAGGTCCAGCAGCGCTTTTTCACGGGTGGCATACCACGTAGTTCGGCCATCTGCCAGAGGAAGAGGAATATAGCCGAACATGAGGTTCTTGCGAATGCTCTTGTATGAGTACTCTCCAAAGGGATTCTTGAACGAAGCCGTCTTCAGCGATGTGACGCTTGTGATCTGAACAACAGATTCTGGAATCAGCCCGTAGAATGACAATGCCGAGTGCAGGCTGATGTAAGAAGGGTTGTAGATCTTTCCTGCAAAATATTGCACTTTAGATTTTCTCTCAAGTCCTAAACCACACACATAACACAGGTTGTTGACCGGGATACCCGGCCGCAATCTTTAAGGGGCGACGCGGATTATTTCGTGCTCCCCTTTTTTTCTCCCGGAAATCTGGCCATCCAGGCAGTTGCGGAAGCTACGGTTAATTGATAAAATATTACCGTTTTAAATGGATGACCCCTATTCCCGCGTTGATTATTTTGGTGGATTTGAATCTGGACACATGATCTTGATTCGTTATACAGTTATATTATGTCTGAACAAAACCAAACTCGATACACGCTTCTGCAACGCGCCTGCGACCTGCATGATGAGCAGGCGTGGGAGGAGTTTGTCGGCCATTACCGGCGCTTTATTTTCTATATCCTGCAGGAGATGGGCGTGGCGGCTGGTGATATTGAAGATGTCGCGCAGCAGGTTTTTCTCTCCCTTACCAAAGATCTTTCGCGCTATGATCAATCTCGCGCCCGGTTCCGCACCTGGCTCAGCACGGTGATTCGGAACGCTGCTCTAGTGTACTTCCGCAAGCGGAAGAGCAGCCGGGAGCGAATCCGCATTTTTGGCGAAGAGCAAAACATGGAATCCCTGGCCCAGCCTTCGGATATTGATCAGCGCATTGAGCAGGAGTGGGCTGCTTACGTTGCAAACCTTGCGATGATGCGTGTTCGGGAGGTGTTCCAGGGACAGGCCGTTGAAGTGTTTGAACTTGGACTCGATGGGCTCTCTGTCACCGATATTGCCGAGAAAACCGGCCTTGCCGTTGCCTCCGTCTACACCTTGCGCAAGCGGGTGAAAAAACGCCTTTATCTTGAAATCCGTGCGATCGTCGCTGAGCTGGAGCCCTCATGAAAGAATTTGAAGCTTATAAAATGGACTATCGGTTGGTTGATGCCTACGACCAGGCAACACTGCTTGATGAAAAGGGGCTGGAAGGTCTTTGCCCAGCCTATTCGGAGCTGGCAGGGGAAGACACCCGCTATCGCGATAGCATCCTTCTTGGCATGGGAGCGCTCAAGGAGGTCTATAAAACGTTTAACAACCATACTAGGCGTTGGATCGCCATGGCACGTTTGCGATCCGACCGAGGACCGGAGTTTTATGACCTTTTTGTACACGAAGCCTGGCTCACGGCATCCCTGATCCACCCGAATATAATTACGATTCACGATGCAGGTGTTGATGCTGATGGCCGCCCGTTCTTTACGATGGATTTAAAGGGGGATTCCACTCTTGCTGATCGTGTGAACGGTCCGCGATCAGCCGGTCGGCGCGAACTGCTGGAAATATTCATGAAGGTCTGCGATGCAGTTGCCTACGCCCACTCGCGGGGAGTAGTGCATTTTGATATCAAACCGGAGAACATCCAGGCCGATGTATTCGGAGAGGTTCTCGTCTGCGATTGGGGGCTGGCCAAGGTGGTTGGCGAAATGGAGGATGGAGAGAATGAGTTGCCTATGGCCCTTCGGCCTCTTAACAATATGACCCTGATGGGCCAGATTAAGGGGAGCCCTGGCTTCATGGCGCCGGAGCAGGTGGTTCCCGGTTCCTCAAAGGATCATCGCAGCGACATCTTTGCACTGGGCTGTATTCTGCATCTGATTTTGACCGGTCAACCTCCTTTCACCGGTTCCGAAGAGGAGATTCTCGCGGCGACACGCAAAGCCGACATTGTTCCTCCACGTACCCGCTATCCTGACTGTCATATTCCAGCAGCGTTGGAGGCCGTTATTCTTAAGGCCACAAAAAAAAGACAGGAAGAGCGTTATCAATCCGCTCAGGCGCTTCGGGATGAGATCTCCAACTTTATCGGCGGCTATTCCACGCTGGCTGAAAAGCCCGGATTTCTCCGGGAAGCCCGTCTTTTTCTTCGCCGCCACCGGGTGCCTGCAACCATTGTTTTTCTGTCCATCGTTGCGCTTTCCGTCATCAGCTTGCTTTTTATGCAAGGCATTAAACACCAGCGGGATCGGGCCAGGCAGTTTGAGTCGGAGGCGGAAACGGTTACGACGCTTTACCACGACGAACTCGAACGCTCCGAGCATGAGCGGGTTGCTCTCTCTAGAAAACTGGCCACGTCGGCCAGCGACCTCAAGAAACTCGGCATATACATTCGTCCGGTCGAAACCGTCCGAGAGGCCCGGAAGCTGGTTGCTTCGGCATTTGCCTTGGACAGCGATTCCGCCAACGCTTCCTTGCAAAGGTTTTCACTGGATTGCATCACGCTGAATTTCAAGGATGCGCTCAATCATCCGGTTGATTCTTCGAGTGTATTGGCAGATTATCTTCTGCTCGCTAAAGCTTTCCCGGAATTTGATTTTACAGAAGAAAATCGGCCGACGATTGATCAGCTAACCCGGTTTCTTGATCATGCACGACAAATCAATCTACACCGACAGGCGCTGATGGAGCGCATTGTTGCCTACGATTTTGCGCTCCGCAGCAACAAGGATGCCTGTTCTCCTGTTATTGAGGCCCTGCTGGACTATAAAAATGGAGAGAAGGGGGTGGCTGATCTTTTGTATAATGCCAAGGAGTCCGCTCTGATCGTGCGATCGGATCAGGAAGTGCGACTCTCTGTATGGGATGAGTATGGCTCCAATGAGTGCCTTTTAAGGTTCCTGCCATTCCGCTCTCTAAAGCTCGAAGTGGCCGGTCTCTTCTATCTGCGTGATTTACAGTCGCTTCAAATGGAATCCCTTGATTTTCGCAGTTGTGAAACAGTGATGATCAACAGCGATGTCGACTTGCCGTTTCTTCGGACGGTATATATCCGCCCCGACCAAATCAATACACAAACGCTGCGCGAAGCAATCCATGCGAATGAGCGGTTTGAGATTGTTGAAGCGGCAGCGGGCCTTTGAGCCCCGGAGTGTTGTTATGGCCGTTGCACTCCTGTTTCCTGACATTCAACCGCCCCGATATCGCTTTCGGAGGGATCAACAGCTGTTTTTACTATATCCAGCCCTCCGTTGTTGGCGACAGGAAGTGCGGTATTGATGCCCGGAGACCCAGTCTGGAGCTGATAACCGCGCAGTGCGTCCATAGTTTTCAGGTTGATGTTACTTCCCACCGCGCCGGGCCGGACGAACAGGGGGTCAGCTATAATAGGGTTGGAATCCGCTGGATGGGGGACAACGTTAAAATATAGATTGTTGGTGAAGTAACAGTTGATTCCTGCCGCGTTTAACCCCAGACTCGAATCATCCGGGTTTTCAAAATAAAAGATATTATTTTCAAAAATGGTGTTGAGGGGTGTCCGCCCCCGGGGAAATATACTGGAATTCAGACCCGCCTTCACAAAATGGGTGTTGTTGTAGATGTGCACGCTTTCGCAATCGGTGTCATTCTCAAAGCCATACCAGTAGAGTCCTTGTTTCTCATTCTGACTGACGTTGTAACGAATGATCACATTGCGGTTCTTTTTTTTCATAATCCCGCAAAACCACTCATTGTCATGGCTATAGTTGTATTGAATAACCGTGTCCACACAGTTGTAATCGGCATCAAACCCGCCACGGTCTTGAGTATCGCTGCCCACATTTCCGTAAGCTTCGTTGTACTGTATTTTTATACCGGAGGTATCAAAACAAAAGATGCTGTGCCCGGAATCATAACGACTGCTATTCGCCAGAATATTGTGTTCGTAAATCGCATTCAGGCTGGCCCGGGCGATAATGCAGTTTCGTCCGGTCCGATTCAGCACGTTTCCAGCCACATAGACGCGCGTCCAGAGATTTTCCGTAAATAATCCACCATCCGGAAGCAGATCCACGCCTGAATGTCTGGCATCGTTCCCTATGCCCACCCCTCCGACATCTTCGATCCGGTTGTTCGTGATGCGCAGATCATCGAAAATGGTCTTTTGAAGAGAATCGGCGACACGTATATGAATGCCTCCGCGGCCCTTGCCGGCAACCTTTCCGTTGACATGATGAACATAGCAATTGTCAATGTAGACATGGGTATACGTGCCCTCCACGCCCTCCGCACACACATAAATGCCAAAGAGAGATCCCTGATCAATATCGCTGCCGTCGGTGTTCGTCAGCTCCAACCCCTGGACCTCCCAATATGAAGGATTGCACAGCCGCACGGCCGCCTCATTTGTGCCACCTGCATGGATCTGAGGACGCGATCCCTTGCCATACGTTCCGATCCGAATGGGTGCTGCCTCCGTGCCGGTTCCCGTCGGTGTCAGCATGCCGGTAAATTGTTTTCCGCGCTCAAGCAGTATAGCATCGCCCGGTTGCAGAATCCTCTTCTTAACCGCATCGAATTCTGCCTGGGTGCTGACCTGATAGTCGGTTGCAAAACACGACACGGTCAGCATCAGCAGCATTAAAATTAAATGTTTTTTTTCAAGACTCATCACATTTACATATGAACCTCAAAAACGGGAATTGGGACACTTATCAATTTTGTTTGTTGCTTTACAACAGCCAAACAGAATAATATTCTTTTTGGTGTACTAATTTACGTTTGCAGGTGTTCATAAGTAAGCATGGATTGAGGGTGCGGGAGAAGAGTGTGAACGATAAAAAATACAGAGGGAATCAAATGAGAGTGATCTTTATAATTTGTGCGTTATGTCTGATGAGTCGATGCGGGGTGGCCGGATCGCTGGAAATCGACCGGTTAAACTGCGAGTATCTGGAGGAACCTCAGTCGGTGGACACCTCTGCGCCGGTGCTGGGCTGGATTCTGAAGTCCGGCCAAAGAGGCCAGAGACAGACGGCCTATCAGGTGCTTGTCAGCGACCGCGACGGCAACGTGATGTGGGACAGTGGCAAGGTTGAATCGGCGGAGTCCTCCCATGTGAACTATTCGGGTAAATTGCTGAGCAGCAGTTCGGATTATGACTGGAAAGTGAGGGTCTGGGACAAGGACGGCCAGCCGTCCGCCTGGAGCGCGCCGGCCCATTTTGGAACGGCCCTGATGGATGCCGCAGAGTGGAAGGCTGAATGGATCGGACGAGGTCCGCCTACAGAACCGGTTGTTCGCTGGGGCACCGATTTTGCCAGTGCTGACAGAGCAAAGATCAAAGAATTGGAAATTGACAGAAGATCGCCGCTTTTCCGAAAAGAGTTCGTATTGAAAGGACCGCTGAAAAGCGCCAAAATCCACATTTGCGGCCTGGGTCTGTATGAACTTTATGTCAATGGCAATAAAACAGGGGCCCACCGGGTACATACTCCGCTGAAAACGCTTTACAGTGCGCGTGTTTTTTATGACACGATTGACATTACCGATGCACTGGCAAAGGGAGAAAATGCGTTAGGTGTGATGTTGGGTGATGGTTGGTTCAGTCCGCCTGAGCATTACTGGGGATGGAGAATGCAATGGTGGGGTTTTCCGAAGTTGATCGCGCAGGTTGAACTGTCTTACACTAATGGCTCTAAAGAAACGATCATTACGGATGGTTCCTGGAAAAGTTCTACGGGGCCTGTGCTCAGCAACTCTATCTTTGACGGTGAAGTCTATGATGCCCGGGCAGAAAAGAGCGGTTGGAACAAGCCGGGCTTCGATGATTCCAGCTGGGACTATGCCAACCTTGTGATGCCCGCTCCCGGTGAGCTCCAATCTCAGCTCGCACCGCCGATTACGATCACTGATGCCATCAAACCAAAATCGGTGAAAGAAGTGAAACCCGGCGTTTTTATCTTCGACATGGGGCAGAACTTTTCCGGTTGGGCGAAGATTACCGCGAAGGGTAAGGCGGGTACAAAGATTCAACTGCGTTATGGCGAGAATATCAATGAAGATGGAACATTGAATAAGAAGACCTCTCGAAACGCAAAAAACACAGATGTTTTTATTCTGAAAGGGCAGGGACGGGAAGTTTATGAACCCCATTTTACAAATCACGGCTTTCGATATGTTGAAGTTACCGGCTATCCCGGTAAACCGACTTTGCAGGATCTGGAAGGGCGGGAAGTTCGCAGTGATTGTGAGATCGTCGGCGATTTCACGTGTAGCAATGAACTGATCAACCACATCTATCACTGTGCTTTCTGGAGTCAGCGGAGCATTATGCAGGGATTGCCGCTTGATTGTGCTCAGCGGGACGAGCGTCTCGGCTGGGGCGATGCGCACATGCAGTCCGAGTTTACAATCTACGGGTTTGATGCGCACCGGTTTCTTGCCAAATGGTGTGGAGATTTTCAATCCCAGCAACTGGATGACGGTGCTCTGCCTCATATTTCGCCACGGCCTGGTGTCGATGGTTATCCGTGCTGGAGTGCGGGGTATCCGATTGTGACCTGGTATTGTTATCTTTATTATGGCGATAAGGGTTTGCTGGCAAAACACTACCCCAATATAAAGAAGTACGTGGATTACCTTCAGCGACAGTCAACCGGTCATATACAGCCCAGAGATGACAGCGGCGACTGGAAGTCTCTGGTGGTTGAGACCAGGGGCGGACCGTTATTGATGAGCACGGCATTTTACTATTACTGTGCGAAAATAGTCGCCGATTCGGCAGCTGCGCTCGGTTACACCGAAGATGCGGGGAAGTATGGCGCGATGGTTCAGGAAATTGCGGCCTCGTTTAACAATGTTTTTCTGCGAAACAGTTCGCGCCGAGGTTACCCCTATGGAGAAAACACTCAAATGGAAAACCTGCTTCCGTTGTTCTTCGATATCGTACCCGACAAGGCAAGGAATAGGGTCATCTCGAACCTTGTCGGCGACATAGATAAACAGGGCCATTTTACGACTGGAATGATTGGGACAAAATATCTGATGGAGACCTTGTATAAGATTGGTCGATCTGATGTGGGCTATAGGCTGCTTGTAAACGAGGATTATCCAGGCTGGGCATACATGACAAAAGGGCGAACCACCATCTCCGAAAGCTGGGATGCTAAAAGCGGTACGAATAATCACTCGGGCTTTGGTGGTGCGGCTGGATCGTTTCTTTATAAAGTGCTTGCCGGGATCAATGTTGATCCCGGACACCCCGGTTTTGAAAGAATCCTGATCAAACCCTATTTTCCAAAGGAGCTGGATTATGTTAAAGCATCAACGCGAACGATCAAAGGTCCCGTGGAGTCCTCCTGGAGAAAAGAGGATGGCAGAACAAGGCTGAAGGTCTCCATTCCGGCCAATACGACCGCGCTGGTGTATCTGCCCGCAGATCCTTCAAGTGTCACCGAAAGCGCCATGGAAGCAGGTAAAGCACCGGGTGTACATTACCTGAGAAAGGAAAATAAGACCCTCATCTATGAGATCGCATCCGGAGAGTATGAATTTACATTTTCTGATGCAAAATGATGAAATAGGCGTTTTGACCCTTTTAGAAGTTGTGCGGGCAGGAGAATTTGCGCAAAAAAATAAAATAATGTGTCCCAAACCCCGTTTGGGGTGTTCATATGTATATATAGTGTAAAGGTTTTTACGTTTTTCTAAATAAAAATGTGCAATAATTGGTGAAATAAAAAAAAGAGGATGAAAGCAATGAAAAGTCAACAATTCGAATGGTGTGCTTCGCTGGCGGCAATGGCCGTGATGATTCTGGCTGCGGGTCACGTGGAGGCTCAGGCGGTGGACACCGTTTTCCAGGTGAGCTCGGGCTCCTGGACGAACGCAAATCACTGGAACGAGCGCGTGCCGACAAGTATTGACGATGCTTTTGTAGGTTCTTCTCTCTCCGGCGGAGAAACTCCTGCCACTTGCATACTGGATACTGCCGGGCAGGCATGCGACAGGCTTGTGGTCGGGCACTATGCCGGTAACAGTGGGCAGCTTGATATCACCGGAGGCGACCTGACGCTGACCGGCGCGGGGGGGGCTCCCCAGGCCGCTATTGCGGATAGAGGCACAGGAATCGTGAACCTGTCCGGCGGTACATGGAATAATGGGGGCAAAAATCTCCACGTCGGTGATGATGATACCGCCTACGGTGAATTGAACATCAGCAATGATGGAGCCATCACGAATCTGAATTATGTGTACGTTGGGAACTACGGAACAGGAGTTATCAATATAGGCGGCAACGCTGAATTGAGGCAGTTCGGCCGTGCATACGTGGGCTTTAGGGCAGGCAGCACAGGTATAGTCAATCAGACAGGTGGACTGTGGGATATGGGGGGGACTTCAGCAGCCTACTTCACTGTCGGCCAAAGCGGTTATGGCGAATACCACATCAGCGGTGGTGTCCTTACCAACTGTTACAAGTTGTATAACGCGGGTAGCAGTACTGGCTTACTGAGCATCGTTGGTAGCACGGCGTCGATTCATGTAGAGGAATTTCGGAGTGCCACGGCTAACTCAACTCTGCGGATTACGCCTGATTCAGGGGGAATCAGCCCTGTCAATGTTTTTGCTGGCTCTCTTGGACTCGGGAAGATCTATCTTGGCGGGACACTGGAGGTCGACTTCTCCAACTACGATAGCACAGATGATTTGACGATCATCAAACACGACGGGGCGCTTAGCGGCACCTTTGCGACGAACACCGTGACGGCTGGTTGGTCGGCAGACGTGACATATGCTTCCGGCGAGGTCCGTTTGACTAACATCACAGCGCCGCTGAAGGGCACGGTCGTGCTGATTTACTAACAACGACTTCTCATACGGTGCCTAGCGTGGACTTGCCAGATTGACAGCCTGCACGACGGGAGCAGGTGTCTATCTTACCGGTGAGTTTTTGAAAAGAGTTGCATTATATAATGTCAGACACCATTTAATGTTGATGCTGATGCTGAACAGCCGCCGGTCGTCGGTTTTACCGATTGCCGGCGGTTTTGTTCTGACGGGGGCCTCCGCAGAATCATTTGAATTACAAGTTGTTCGACATGAAAAATTATTAAATAAAAGACGTGGTCCCTTTCAATAAAAACACCGCAAAAAAAGGCCAATGAAATGAACAGAACAGCAATCCTTAAACTATTCGCTTTGACGCTTTGGGCAGGGGTAATTCATACGGGTTTTTCTGAAGAAAACGATCGTGGTAATAGGGCATCGGGTAGATCGGTCATCTCTTTGGCCGGGAATTGGGATTTTAAACTGGACGATCAGAATGAGGGAATCCAGAAGAAGTGGTATACAAAGGACTTTTCGAATACAATACCATTGCCCGGATCGACAGATGAAGCCGGGTACGGCAATAAAGACACACGTCTTCATAAAGATCGCTTAACCCGTGAATGTGAGTATGTAGGAGCTGCCTGGTACAAAAAAACGGTTACAATCCCGGAGTCGTGGAAGGGCAGGCACGTTGAGCTTTTTCTGGAGCGTTGCCACTGGGAAACCCGGGTCTGGGTGGATGGAAAGGAGATCGGCATGCGCGAGAGTCTCTCTGTTCCGCATGTTTATGATTTGACCGCCCAGCTGACCGTCGGGGACCACACGATTGTCGTACGGGTTGACAATACAATTAAATATGAGATTGGAGACAGGGGACATAGCATTACGGACTATACCCAGACCAACTGGAATGGAATTACCGGTCGCATCGAGTTGCGGGCATCTGCTCCGGTCAGTATTGAATCTGTTCAAGCGTATCCTGATATTGGAAAAAAATCGTTACTTGTGCGGGCGAAGATACGCAATTTAAATTCTCGAAAGGGAAAAGGGCTGTTCGTAGCCAAGGTCTATGACAATGCGAAAAACATTATTGGAGAATCCAGCATAGAAAAATATTTCAATTCGAATAAACAAGAAGAACTTGAGCTGGAAATACCCCTGAAGAAAGACGTAAAACTGTGGAGCGAGTTTGATCCTGCATTATACAATCTGGAATTAACCTTTGGTGGAGATGTGTACAGCAGGAATCTGGGGATTCGTGAAGTCGCAGTAAAAGACAAGCGCATCACTATCAATAATCGTCCGGTCTTCCTGAGAGGTACGCTTGAATGCTGTATTTTTCCATTAACAGGATATCCGTCGACAGACGTGGCAGACTGGGAACGAATCCTTAAAATAATCCAGTCTTATGGCTTAAACCATATGCGTTTTCACTCATGGTGCCCTCCTGAAGCAGCGTTTACGGCTGCAGATAAGTTAGGTGTTTATTTGCAGGTGGAACTTCCGAATTGGACGTCCGTTGGCGTGCATGAACCTACGGACCAGTTTTGGAGGGAAGAGCTCGATCGTATTTTGGATGCCTATGGGAATCATCCTTCATTCACCTTCATGTGCATGGGGAATGAACTTGGAGGTGAAAGTACGTTTCTATCAGAGCTGATTCAGCGCGGGAAGGCACGCGACACCCGCCATCTTTATTCAGGCCGGACTGCCCGGGGGACCATGCCTGAAGATGACTATTATGTAGCCCATAAATTCAGTGGTCCTGCCCGTGGTGTTTTTGGCCCGGGAACCGACAACGATTTCAGCGAGGTGATTGCACGAGCGAAGGTGCCTTTTATTTCGCACGAAATCGGCCAATGGTGTGTCTATCCTGACTTTGCCGAAATCAAAAAATATACCGGGCATTTAAAACCGCATAATCTGGAGTTTTACCGTGATTTACTCGAAAAAAATAACATGCTTGCGCTTAATAAACAGTTTCAACAGGCTTCAGGCGCCCTGGCGATGTTGCTTTACAAAGAGGAGGTCGAGGTCGCCCTGCGGACTCCTGGATTTGATGGATTTCAACTTCTGGATCTGCATGATTTCCCGGGACAAGGGACTGCACTGGTAGGAGTTCTTGATGCGTTCTGGGATTCCAAGGGTCTGGTGACTCCGGAGGAATTCAGGCGGTATTGCAGTCAGACGGTGCCTTTGCTGCGTATGAGCAAGCGGATATGGACCAGCCGTGAGACGTTTACCGCAAAAACGCAGGTCGCTCACTTCGGTGCCGAAGCGATGACGCAGGCAATATTTACCTGGAAAATCACTGACGACAAAGGAAGTACAATCGCTCAAGGAGAGTTACCCGCACTGGATGTTCCGATAGACAACAATACGTTTCCTGGTCAGATCTCAGCCCCGCTTAATAAGGTTTCTGCTCCGGCAAAACTTAAGGTCACATTGGGGATAGAGGATACTCCGATAAGCAATAGCTGGGAGATCTGGGTCTATCCGGAAATTTCCAAACAAGCTGAGCCGGACGATGTATTGATCTCGGATGTTTTTAATGAGGACGTGCAGCAGAAACTCCAGGCAGGAGGCAAAGTTTTGTTGTTCATAAATTCTGCAAATAGAAATACGCTTGCAACCGATTTTTTACCGCTCTTCTGGTGCGGGGCATTTTTTAAAGGGCAACCTCGTCAGCTTGGTATTCTCTGTGATCCGAATCATCCATGTCTGGCCGGTTTCCCCACCGAATATCACACCAACTGGCAATGGTACCATCTGCTGAAGGGAGCGAAATCTCTGGAGCTTTCAAAACTTCCACCTGAAGTGAAACCGATTGTAAGAATGGTTGATGACTGGAATACAAACCGACCTTTAGGGCTTATTGTTGAGTCGAAAGCAGGAAAAGGAAAGTTGATTACTTGCGGAGTGGATCTGCAGGGAGAGGCGCTGAACAGGCCGGAGGCACGGCAGCTTCTGCAAAGTATTTTGTCCTATATGCAGAGTTCGAAATTTAATCCACAACAAGAAATTCCAATTCAAATACTGGCCGATATGTTTTTCACGCACCCATATTTAAGCGTAGAATCGGTCAGCTCAGAGAATGCCGGCAATGAAGGGGAACTTGCGATCGATCGTGACCCAACGACTCTATGGCACTCGAAATGGCAGGGGAAGGCAGCGTCTTACCCGCATTCCATTACCTTGCGGCTTGAGCATGAGGCCTGGCTGACAGGACTGAGTTATCTGCCGCGTACAGACCGCAGTCAGAACGGATTGGTTAGCGATTATGAAATTTATGTCAGTCTGGATGGCAAAACATGGGGTGAGCCTGTCAAAAAAGGTACGCTTAAAAAGGATAAAATAAAGCAAATCATTTTTTTTGACAGCCCGAAACAAGCCAAATTCATACGGTTCACAGCCCTTCGTGCCACGAATAATAAAAAATTCGCAGGGATTGCAGAGATGGATGTGCTGTTCCGCGATGGTCAAGCGATTGCAATAGAGGAGTTATGATGAACAGATTGCCAGGAAGCGTATTGGGTATGCTTTTGATTGCGAACTTTGCAGCAGCACAACATCCCGACTGGGAAAATGAGAGGATGATCGGAAAGAACAAGGAGCCCGGGCATGTGACATATATTCCTTATGCAACTGAGTCTCAGGCCTTGAGCGGTGCTGCCAGGGAGTCACCATTTTATGAATCACTCAATGGCGATTGGAAGTTCAACTGGGCAAAACAGCCTTCCGAACGTCCGGAAACATTTTTCAAACCTGAATATGATGTAAGCAAATGGGCAACCATTCCTGTTCCGAGCAACTGGCAGATTGAAGGGTATGGAACCCCGATCTATACGAATTCAAAATATCCATTCAACAGGAATCCTCCATTTGTCATGGGAGAGGTGCCTGAAAACTGGACAGCGGCCACGAGTCCCAACCCGGTCGGGTCCTACCGTCGTACATTCGAAATCCCTGCAAACTGGAGTGGCAGAGAGATCTTTCTTCATTTTGCCGGCGTGCAGAGCGCGATGTATGTCTGGGTCAATGGCAGTGAAGTTGGGTACAGTGAGGGATCAATGACGCCTGCAGAATTCAATATCACTTCCTATCTGCGGCCCGGGGAAAACACGCTGGCCTGCGAAGTATATCGCTGGTGTGACGGGAGCTATCTTGAAGACCAGGATTTCTGGCGTCTGAGTGGGATTTATCGGGATGTATATCTCTTTGCGACACCGGCGATCCAGATTCGTGATTTTTTTGTCCTCCCGGATCTGATAGATAATTACACCAACGGGAAACTCGATATAACCGCAAAAATTCGCAATCTGAGTAAAAAAAGATCAGGAGTATTCTCAGTAGAAGCCAAGCTGCTTGATGCCGAAGGGAAACAGGTCTCAGAGGGAGATATCCCTGTGGAAGGAGTCAATACTGGAGAGGAAGAAACTGCGAATCTTGCACTTCAAGTTCCGGATGTAAAAAAATGGAGTGCTGAGACTCCCTATCTTTACACGTTAATCCTCTCTCTTAATCAAGGTAAAGAAACAACGGAAGTGCTTACATGTAAAACCGGCTTCAGAAAAATAGAGGTCAAGGATCAGCAGGTATTTATCAATGGTAAAAGCGTCCTCTTTAAGGGGGTCAACCGTCATGAGATAGATCCTGACAGAGGCAGGGTCGTGACCGAAGATATGATGCTCAAAGACATTCTTCTGATGAAGAAGTTCAATGTAAATACCGTACGCGCCAGCCACTATCCTAATGATCCGCGTTTTTATGAACTGTGTGATCAATATGGAATCTACATCATTGATGAAGCCAATGTGGAATCACATGGGATAGGGTACGGCAAGGAATCACTGGGGCATGCTGAATCGTGGGAGGCCGCACATGTGGACCGCGGGGTCAGCATGGTGGAGCGGGATAAGAATCACCCCTCTGTTATTTTCTGGTCGCTTGGGAACGAAGCAGGTCCTGGTCGGAATTTTGCAGCAATGCGAGAAGCGATGGGGGATGTTGATTCTTCGAGGCTTTTCCATTATCAAATGTACGACCGGGTGTGTGACGTTAAAAGTGTCTTCTATTACAGCGTTGACGACCTGATCAAGGAGGGAAAAAAGAAATCTGGAAAACCGGTTATACTGGGTGAATACGCCCATGCAATGGGTAATGCGGTCGGGAATCTTCAGGAATACTGGGATGCCATAGAAACATATCCTCGCCTTATCGGCGGGTGTATCTGGGATTGGGTTGACCAGGGACTTCGTGCCACCTATGACAAAGAGGGCAAGGCGGTTATCGCTCCGTTCAAAAAGGGCGGAATGCAATTTTATGCATTTGGAGGGGATTTTGGAGATATGCCGAATTCCAGAAATTTCTGTATGAACGGCATGCTCTTTTCCGATCGGGGAATCCCCCCGAAGATGTGGGAGATGAAACGGGTCTACCAATATGTCGGGCTGAATGTCAAAGGGCTCGATAGGCTGGTTATAAAAAATAAATACTTTCATACAAATCTTGATGCGTTTGATGCGAAATGGGAGGTGAAGGTTGATGGAGAGAAAAAGGCGGAAGGATCTTTCGGGAAACTGAATATCCCCGCCAGCGAGAGTAAGGAAATAATTTTACCCAGAAATGCACTTGATGCCATAAAGAAGGATGTTCCCCCCGGGGCGGAAGCATTTCTGCGCGTATCATTTGTGTTGAGTCAGGATGCCCCCTGGGCGCCCAAAGGACATGAGGTTGCCTGGGGACAATTTAAAATGAAGGAAACGCCCCCGGCGGTGATGAGTTTTGCTGAAGATGAGACGCTGACCGTTGCAACGGCAAACGGAATAAACGTGAGCGGAAAGACCTTTAAAGTCCATTTCAGCCCGTCTTCCGGAACAATTGATGAATTGACCTGCAACGGTCAGAAAATCATTGATGGCAACGGCCCTGTATTCAAAGCATTCCGCGCTCCTGTAGATAATGATAAACATGTAAGGGGTGCGTGGAATAAACTTGGACTTGGAAAAATGACCGCACAAGTCAATGAGTTAAAGGTTGCTGAAAAAGAGAAAGGATCCGTTTCTGTTTATTCTAATGTCAGTTACCGTTCTAAAAAAAGCGCTGGTTTCGATGTGGAAACGATCTGGACTGTTTTCGGGAACGGCATGATTTCATCAGATAACATAATAACACCCCGAGGAGCTCTGCCTACACTAGCTCGTATTGGTTTTGATATGCAGCTGCCGCAACAATATGAAGCGTTGACCTATTTCGGGCGCGGACCTCATGAAAATTATTCCGATCGCAAACGCGGCGCGGATGTGGATCTTTATAGGTCCACGGTAACTGCGGAGTACGTGCCCTATGCCAAATGTCAGGCTTGCGGAAACCATGAAGATGTCCGTTGGGTTTGTCTGACCGCAAAAAACGGTTCTGGATTATTGGTCGCACCGATAAAGACTATCTCGTTTACAGCACTACATTACACACAGAATGATCTGGCATCAAAACGGCACCCCTGTGATCTGATTGCAAATGAAAATGTTGTCCTGAGTATCGATCAGGCACAATTAGGACTGGGTGGTGACAGCTGCGGACCTCCCCCGCTGAATCAATATATGCTTCCTCCAGCGCCGACTGCGTTTTCGTATTCATTGAGGCCATATAATTCGAAGCAGGGCGGGATGGCTGATGTGGCAAGACAGATGCTTCCTGTGACGGCACCTGTGACTGTTACTCGTGATAAAAAGGGTCAGGTAAAGATGGATTGCGCCACTCAGGATGCAGAAATATATTATACTCTTGATGGCACAATTCCAACTCCTGCATCTCCCGTTTACGGTGGAAAAGCATTGCCATTCCGGGATGGTGGCAACATTAAGGCAATCGCCATCAAAAAGGGTTTTGTAAACAACAACTTTGTGACCTCATCAACCTTCACCATTTCGAAAAGCAAATGGACCGCCGTTACGAAGGACAGTTCGCGTCCTGCCTCAAATGCAATCGATGATGCTCCGGACACATACTGGCAAAGTCCATCCATACCGGATACGCCTAAATCAATAGTGATCAACCTAAATGAAGAACTGGTTCTGAAAGGATTGAAATATCTTCCAAGACAGGACTTTGTGAATGGCCGAATTCTAAACTATGAGGTTTATGTCAGTAAAGATGGAGCAAGCTGGGGAAACCCCGTAGCACAGGGAAAATTCGGACGCGGGACTGATGAAGAAACCATCTTCTTTAAAACTCCCGAAAAAGCACGCTTCTTAAAGCTGGTGGCCGTCTCGACTCATTATAACAAGTCAAATGCCGTAATTGCAGAACTGGATATCATAGTAGAGGAAAAGTAGGTTTTTTTACACAATAATCCCTGTGGCGCTGACAGCAAAATTCATGTAATATATTTAATATCGTTTATAGATATTTATGGAGGAAGTAAAATGAAAAAACAAAAACTAGCCGTATCTCTTGTTCTGGTATCTGCCCTCTCGTTGTTGGCAGCAGAGCCGCAGCCCTATGGAGCAATTCCGTCTGAACGTCAGCTTAAGTGGCATGAAACCGAAACCTTTTCACTGATTCATTTCAGTTTGAATACATATACTGACCGTGAGTGGGGCTATGGTGACGAGGATCCGAAGCTCTTTAATCCCAAGCCTGAAATTGCCGATCAGGTGATATCTGCTTTGAAACGTGGCGGGATGAACGGTGTTATCCTAGTTGCCAAACATCATGACGGATTCTGTCTCTGGCCAACCAAAACTACATCTCATAACATCACCAAGTCACCCTGGCATGACGGTAAAGGCGATCTGGTACGTCAGTACTCTGATTCAGCCCGTAAACTCGGACTTAAATTTGGTGTTTACTGCTCTCCTTGGGATCGTAACAGCGCTAAGTATGGAACCGATAAATATCTGCCCATGTATCAGGCGCAGATTACCGAATTGCTCAGCAATTATGGCCCCATCTTTGAGATGTGGTTTGATGGTGCCAACGGAGGCGATGGCTACTATGGTGGTGCCTGTGAAAAACGTAGTATTGATAGCTCGGTCTATTATGATTGGCCCAACACATGGGGGATCGTACGTAAACTGCAGCCCATGGCCTGTATATTTGGCGATGTGGGACCGGACAGCCGTTGGGTCGGTAATGAGAAGGGTTATGCTGCAGAGGACTCCTGGGCTACGTTTACGCCCAAGGGACGCAAGAATCCTGATCGTCCCTCCAATGGCGATAGCATGAACAATAAAGAGGGTCCGGCTGGACATCGTGATGGTGCTAACTGGATACCGCCGGAGTGCGACCTGCCTCTGCGTAAGGGTTGGTTCTGGCACCCGGATCAGGATGCCACTGTTCGTTCACCATCCAAACTTATGGATATTTACTTTAACAGCGTTGGCAAGGGCGGTTGTATGAATCTGGGAGTAGCACCCAATCGCGATGGATTTGTCTGTGATGCGGATATCAAATCACTGGATGGCTTTGGCACTGCGCTCAAAAAGCTATATGCGGTTAACTTTGCTAAGGGTGCCGCTGTGACCGCATCCGCTGTTCGTGCTGGTGGGGATAAAATTTCATACAATGCCGCTAATGTGATTGATGATGATCGTTATACATACTGGGCTACCAATAATGATGTTAAACAGGGGGAGCTGACCCTGACTCTGGCAAAAGAGGCAGAGTTTGATGTGATTCGCCTACGTGAAAATATTAAGCTTGGTCAACGTGTTGATGGCTTTGCGGTTGATACCTGGCAGAATGGAGCATGGAAAGAGTTTGCTGGAGGTAAAAGCATCGGGGCCAGTCGTCTAATACGAGGAGAGAAAGTGAAGAGCTCTAAACTTCGTCTGCGTATCACCGCAGCTGCTGCCTGCCCCTGCATCAGCGATATCGGCATCTTTAAAATGCCTCAGCTGTAGTTTTGCGCAGAGCGCATAAGGCTGTTGTATAGTATGTCGGGCGCTATGAGCCCGACCTCTGAGATTCCAGCATTTTTTTTGCAACCATGCTCACGGCAAAGGTGCGGACAATAACGGATATACTTAGCCGCACTCTTAACTGCGGTAATATGGAGCTACTTGTTTTTATTAATGAGTTCCTTAATTCCACCCATAGAGAATGTGGCAATGTGACGGGCTAACTCTACCTTCTCCTCTTCGTTCAATATTTTTTTGCCGAGAACGCGTTCACGTAGAGGACGGTTAAAATTAAAAAATACGCATTGTCCAATTATGCTATGCATACAGAGGCGTATCTGCTTTTCATCAAGGTGGTTTTTCAATTCCTCATGAACTTTCTTGCCTAAAAACATGGATTGAGGAAAGAGAACCTCCTTCATTATGCGGTCAAGGGCAAGGGTGGGGTTGGCAATCTCTCGATGCAGCAGTTTGGGAAATAGCCCTGCCTCTTCTTCACAGAAAATGCGATGTGTCAAAGCGTTGGTATGGCTGAAAAGATAATCCAGGAGCGTTGGGTTCTCCGGCAGATCTCCATCAATCGGATAGGTGTTCGATGTGATCTCAAAGGCATGATGCCATACTGCATCATAAAGCGACTCCTTATCACCGAAATGATAGTTAACCGCTGCGATGTTGGCTTCAGCCTTTTCGCAGATATCCGCTACAGTTGTGTTATGAAAGCCTTTGTCCGCAAAGATCTGGCAGGCAGCCTCTAATACCCGTTCCCGTGTTGATTTTTTCTTAGTCATAAGTAAATCTCCGTTTCAAACCAATATTTCAAACAGCTATTTGAAATATAGGGTAATGTGTGGATGTTGTCAAATGGAAATGGGAAAGAATATATGTTTATTGATGTGGATTAATTTTTGGGTAAATCTGGAGGGACGCTGGCCCAGCGTCCGCAGTCCCAGAGCCTGGGACCCTCCACAGATGATGCTGATTGATTTTGCTTGTTCTGGAGGGACGGTGGCCTCACCGTCCGTGGTCCCAGAGCCTGGGACCCTCCACAGATGATGGCAATTGATTTCGGGTGAATCTGGAGGGACGCTGGCCCAGCGTCCGCGGTCCCAGAGCCTGGGACCCTCCATGGATGATGCCGATTGATTATGGGTAAATCTGGAGGGACGGTGGCCTCACCGTCCAGCAGTTGACGTGTCGCAACTCGGAATCGGAATCGTATCGGAAAAAGCAGTTCGAGCAGCGATAGCGATAGCGAATGATGACTTTGTATCTCGCAGAGGTAAGATGAGAAGGCTATGAGATCCCAACAATTTCTTTTTGATCACGACCACGAAGGTAGAGGCTGGCGCGCAGCGACGGCAACGAACGGAGTGAGAGTCAATCACGCGAATTAATATCGTTGAAGGGGTAACTGCTGGAGGGACGGCGGCCCGCCTGTTCTGAGCTTGTCGAAGAGCCGTCAGCAAAGATTAATGGCTGAACTGTTTGCTGAAAGATTTGTTGGCGGTTACGTCATAAAGCGTCCCTGATGCAAATTTATGTAAGATGCTGGTCACAAGTGTCTGATAGGGAACACCCTCTTCCATGGCTCTTCTTTGGATTGCCGATAAGTCTCTGCCGGAGATCCTGATATTAATACGTTTGTCCTTTTTAAAAGTATTAGCTGCTGAACTCTCAATTAAAGCACGTCGCTTTGGAGACAGATCTGATTTAAAGACACCTGCGTCAAATGCATCTGAAAGCTCTTGTTCTTCTCTGTTAAGTTTATTCATTTTGCTCTCCTAAAAATTGCTTGGTTGCTTTTCTGCTTGGAATTATGGTCTTTAGAAATATTTCATCTTTGTTCTCTACATAGGGAACAAGGTATGCGTAATCGTCAATTTGTACGATAAATAATCTTTGATTGGGATATTTACTTTTGTTGGGATGTGGACCGTCATCAACTAAACCTCCGGATTGTAGGCAAAAAACAACATCTTCGAAGGATACGTCTCTGGATTCAATTAACTGCTTATTCTTTTCTGAATTCCAGTTTATTGCTTTCATTTTTGTATGTTAGCACAAGTGTATGCCTATTGTCATCAATGTTTTTTGATGTGATGCTTTTGGGTTTGTGTGCAAGCTTGGTATTGACGTGGAAAAATTGTTTGATTATATAACGTACGTAACTTTTTTACTAAAACAGTACTTTTACACTTGAGATAAATACGCCGATGGCATAATATAGCAACCGATTTAAGCAAATCCCAATTTACAATGGAGAGGTGGCCGAGTGGCTTAAGGCAGTGGTTTGCTAAACCGCCGTACTGTTTAACGCGGTACCGAGGGTTCAAATCCCTCCCTCTCCGCCATTTTAAAGAAGACCAGCGAAAGCTGGTCTTTTTTTGTGGCGAGAGATGAGGGTTTTGAACCCGAGCAGAGGGTTTAATCACCGAGCGAAGCGAAGGTAAGGGGAGTCACGAAGTGACTTCTCCCGAAGGGACGTGCACGGAGTGAAACACAACTATGGCCTCTTCGGCGACCTTCTGGCTGCGGTGAAGGCAGTTACGGGGAGGAAAAAGTGATAATAATCTACACAGTACTTGACAAGTGTGTAGATTAATATCACTATAAGCGTAATGAAAAAGAAGAATCAGATTACAGTGGATAAAGTGAAGGCGATTTTTCGTCAACATGGGGGTGTTCTGCGTACAGGAGAGGCGCTTGGATATGGAATACATCCCAAAACTCTTTATGCCATGCGTGACAGGGGGATGCTGGAAACTCTTAGTAGAGGTCTGTATCGCCTCAAAGATATCCCTCTTGTTGGTAGCGATGACCTTATTGCGGTGGCTCACAGGATACCCAGGGCACGTATCTGTCTGATTTCAGCACTATCTTTTCATGGAATTACTACTCAAATACCGCACAAGGTTTACTGTGCAATTCCAAGGGATGTTCATCAGCCTCGTATTGATTATCCGCCAGTGTATTTTTTCCGATTTTCAAAGAGTTCTTACAATGACGGTGTTGAGAGTCATACAATGAACGGAAAAAAGATTCATATCTATAATGTAGAGAAGACACTTGCCGATTGCTTTAAATACCGCAATCAAATTGGTATGGATACTGTTCTTGAGGCACTTCACCTGTATCGTGAGCGCAAACCGCTAAAAGTTGATGCTCTTATTGCCCATGCACGGATTTGTCGAGTCTACAATGTATTGGTTCCATATCTGGAGGCTGTATTGTGAAAAATACAGGGGCATCTATCAAGCAGCGGCTGAAGAACAAAAGCAAGGTATTGAATATTCCTTTTGATCAGGTATTGCAACATTTGAACATCGTGGGACTTTCCTAAACCAACTGCCTGACATATTAGATCCCAACTTTAAAAATATTAATGAAAAACAGATGCAGTGGAGCGCATTTGTCAGGAAAAACGGTCTTGCATATGCGCCTCAACAATTTAGCGAAGTCACAGCTTCTGTCTCCGTTTTCCTGGAGCCCGTTTTGAATGGATTACTTACCAGAAATATAGAAAACAGGTTTTGGGATCCACCCGGGCCATGGAAAATAACTAATGAATAAAGAACAGATAACACAGATACTAAAACAGAAACTTGTTTGGAAGAGCAATGTAAACAATGAATTTTGCCGTTATTTTCTATTTTTAGGTTTGATGACCCCGACGCCGGTCCCTTGGAAATCTCCGGTGGTTGAAAGACAAGGGCACATGCAAGATGGGTCGCGCCAAGCAGCCGATGAGGTACAAAGAAAGATACATCGTTCAAGTTGAACGCCTTGGCAAATATTGAGGAATTTATCTCGTATGCAGTTTGACATGGCACACCCTTCTGGTTAATCTAAACACAAGATCAGATTATATTGACTGCGGATATCTGGCAGATCTGCCTTATACCAGGATTCTGGGTCGCGAAGGGACGGTGAGCACAATGGGACATCAAGTTAAAGCGAAGTGTCGTGATTGCGGCAATATCTTTACAGTGGACCACGGGGGCGGATTCGCTTTCCATCTGCTTCGATGTGACATGTGTGGCAAGACGAAGGCCGTGGGCTTTGACGCACTTGGCGAACTCCACCTGCGTTACTTAAAAGGGTTGTCGGGTCCCTACTGCGTTGCGAGCTCAGAACACGACCGGAACATCCGCGAACATGCACCAGTTGAACCTATATCTGAAGATGAATACAGCAGAGGAGTCGAGGCTGTTGCCGGGAACTGTATTTGCGGCGGTAAGTACACCCTGCATGCACCACCTCGGTGCCCGAAGTGTCGTTCAACTCGGATTGAGGAAGGGGAGTCGACCGTCTGCTATGATTGACGCACGTCCAGCTAGATCCTGCTCCCTATTCCCTAAAGAGATGCCTTCAACCACATTCAACATCTCACAACTCACAGAGGGCGTAGCCCGAATACTCTCCGGTGGTATGTATCGGCCACAACGCACCTGTTGATGATGTTTTCCATGTGCCAGTATGTGTAGCCCTCATAATCCCAGTAAGTCACCTCTTTCTGGTAGAAGTGATCCAGGTAGCCGTGCGTATCAATCATCAAACACGAATCCATGGTTCGCTACCACTCGTGCACTTCTTCTCCTTCAACCACTTCAACCATAACCCGATTTAGATAACAGTTGGGGAGTACATTGCTGTGCTCCCCAATTTATTGTGATTTGTGATGGTTTACTTACCTTTGCCACCATTGGTGCGGCCGCCCCCAGATGGATTGCCTGTTGTGCTTGGGTATCCACCTGGACCTTTTCCGCCTGAACCGTTTCCTTTTCCCATTTCTGAACTCCATTTTTCCTGCTAGTTTATTTCAAACTGCAACTTTATCGCAGGTAAATAATGTTGTTAAACTACTGCACAAGAGCGAGAGATCGCTCCAACACGTTTTATTTTGAGCCTGTGATTCTAGCAATTAATCGTCATCGTCCCCGTCATCAACATCCTGTTCCGTCTGACAAGACCAGCATAGTTCGCCGGTTGTGCCGGATGGTTCATCTTCGCCAGTGAAGTACAGAGTACAGTAACAGCTCTCGCATTGAATTTGATTGCTCATGAAATTCTCCTCTATAAATTACTTGGCGAAGTCCGGTGTGACAACTGGAATCGGTTTGTTTTGAACGAGGTAGGGGGACAGCTCTTGCAGGTGCGTATGAAGAGCTTCTAACTTAGCCGTCTGCTTTGCATTGAGTCCTGTAGCTTTGAGAGCGTGATTTAGAACGAACTCGAAGGCTGACAGGTCATTTGGAATATCAAAAACAGCCTGATGCTCCTCACTGAAAGGGTCAACTATATCAGATTCAACAAACCCGATCCCGTAGTGCAGAACGTGGAACTGTTTTCCCATTAAATCTACATGGTATTCGTAATCCATGAGGTTATCATAGTCTTCAACTATATCGAAATAGTCCTCGCCGACAACTGTTTTAAGCAGCTGCGGTGTTATTGACTCAGTGATCAAAGAAGCAACTATCTCTGGAGCATCGGCACTCTTTTGCAGAATAGTCATGATCGCTGCATGTACTGGCAGGCTGAGATGCAGGTACTGCCACTGTTTGAGCAGGCGTTTGTCATAAGAGCACCTCTTGCTGAATGGAATTGAATTTAAGGCAGCCTCACAGACCTGTATTGAGTTTTCGAAGCTAGATGCCAGTACATTTTTCCGGTAGAAATCACTGTGATTCCTGAGTCTTGATATCCTGTCAACTTCTTTGAAGCGGCGGTCAACATCCAGCATGAATAACTCCACCTCTTCAAACGGCAGGCAGATAGATAGGCCCTGCAGGTGCATTAGGTTGGCTCCTGCAGCGTTTAGCAGTTCGTTGCTGCAAGGGTCAGAAGGATTGAGTTTGTCTTTCTCTGGTTCTGATCTACTCACTGCATCCATGTAGGCTACTGCAAGCTCCTTTGCCTTATCCGGGGCAATGGAGTGTACGACTGGTATAACTGTCGTAAGAAGCATTTTAGGGTTACTCGTATAGTAAATACCGAAGTCTTTAAGAAATGCAAAATCCTTATTTATGGTCTGTATCAGCAAATCCTTCTCAAAAGAGACATGCTGTGCATATCTGAAAAACTCAGCCACTATTCTCATCTTATACTGATAGTCATTTTGTAAGTAGCAAGAAGTGGTGTCAGGCCAGTTACTCCAGGCTTTGAGGAAAAGGCATGCCGCCTTCACAGCATTCTTCATCTTTAGTTCAGAAGCATCTTCAAGCATCTCCTGGTGCCATTGCTCTTCTGAAGAAATGGCATGGATATGAGCGCCCATCTCCTTATGGACGACTTCAAGAAGATAAGCCTCTTCAACACCTTGCAAAGCTAGAAATCCCAAGGTCATCCAGGCGTGAGAGTTCTTAGGATCACTTTTCAATGACTTTTCAGCGAACTCCAAAGCAAGCACGGTATTGCCCATCTCAAAATAGAGAATGGCTTTATGAGCGTTTAACTCCGCCTCTGGAAGGTTGCCGTGTCGCTCTATGTTCTCTATTCGATCAAGTGTAGATAGGCCTGCAAGTCTAGCCTCAACAGATTTCTCAGGCTGTTTTGAAACTTCAAGTAACTCCGGTGTTGAAGATTCTTCATCCGATCTAATCTCAAAGAGATTATCTTTAAGCGGGTTTTTGTCACTGAGGATACTTTTAATCAATGCTGCTTCGTTTTCAATAAACCAAAGATATCCTTTAACTCGAAATCGGATTTCATTGAATCGGTTTTCCAAATATTCCCGTTGCTGTGTTTGAGATTCTTTGTCTCTTTTCCATAGTATTTGGATTAACGTTTTGTTGTCAGCTACTAAACTGTCAAGTGCTAGCAGGTTTTTGATGTATTTGTAACCTTTCTTTGCGAAAGTAATTTCTGAGTATTTATCCTGTCGGTCGGCTGCTTTTACGAATCGTGTCAAATTCAATTTCTTTGGGAAAGGAACTGGTTCGCCTTTTAACTCTTTATCCCGGTAGAACTTATGCGCAAGCGATTTTAGCCGTTTTACATAATGTCCTTTAACAAAGGGGTTGTTTTCATCTTTGTATATTGTTTCTATGGTGAGTTCAGCACCATCTTTTACTTTTGGTTTTCCCATAATTTCTCCTTATTTTGGGGTTATGGGACAATTATCGTATGGGGAGTCTCCCAGAAAAGGGGAATTTTGAAATTAATCATATTTTGATCAGGTTGTTAAGTGTTTTAAATACAACAGATTAAGGAGTGGTTTGGCCATTTGTTCACTACATACTCTTAGTCCCCCCCCTGATTTCAAAGGTATAACCGCCATTTTCCTTAGGTTGACCAATCAATAGTCGTCCGTCAGGCAGGAAAGCCATTTTTTCTTTTTTGCCCATGGCGTAATGGATGTCCTGATACATATCGAAGTTGTAGAGATAAGCAGCGGTACGTCGTCCAACCCAATCAGTATACCCATTTGAGCGGTTCAGTAATGACCAGGACCCGAAGGCTGCAATTCCGAGAGCAGCAAAACGGCATATCCAAGGGGCGGCTTGTTTCCATCGGCCTTGTTTTACTGGAGGTAGAACAGCTGTCAATGCAAACATGCCAATTTGTGTGGCGAGAATGAAGATGAAAATTCCGCCTATGGCGAGGGCTATAAGGAACGGTATTGGAGAGATGAGAAGCGTGGCGATGTTGACTGTGGCAGTAAATGACTCGGGACTGGTGCCTGCCAAGCCGGCAACCATCTGTCGTCCAAATCCATAGGTCATGTTGGTTGCTCCGAATATAAGGGCCGCAATGCATAGCTTTCCTAGAAGTCTTTTCCATGCCCACGTATACAGATCCTCAATCAAGGGGAGAAGACCAAAGACAAAAGTGAACAGACCTAACCGAGCGAGTAGTGCTGTCATCGGAGTCTTGAATACGGCTGAAAGGGTGGCTAGAACCAGGAATGTAACGCCGGTTATGTAGCACTTGTTCTCAAGTGATAGTTTTTTGATCCACTTTTGTACGCATTTGAGTCGGTAGTTTATGCAGCGAAATAAATTCTGGGTTTTAACGTAATATTCGGCTGGTCGTTTGTTCATGTTAGGTTTTTGGCTTTCTCTGATCAGGTGGTAGTATTTTTGGAAAATCCTTCTCCAACATCTCGTTGAATTGTTTTTCCAGAGTCGGAAGTGCAAACAGGCTGCAGGGTATAAACATTCTCTGGCTTAGATTCTCATTTGTGGTACAGGTAATAAAACGGTTCGTTTCATCTTTAAATAACCGGGTACGGTCAACCCATTTGTCTACAGCTAGAACTTCTCCTGATTTTGTTTCAAAGATGTAAAACCTTCCATCAACCTGGGCAACCAGATCAAGCTCCATGTCCACGTCTTTTTCTTCCTTGGTGTCAATCAGTTTTAGTTGCACGTTCCAGAACAGCTTGTGTTTTAGACGACGTGATCTAGTGAAATTCTTCAAGGTTTTATCCAGAAGATAAAGGTTGACCTCTTCTGACCAGCTGTAGTGTACGAAGCTTTTCTGAGATCCGGTTAATGTCGCTGATATTTTGAAAGCATCCTCTTGCTTCTCAAATGTGATCCACTCTTTCTCTGTGAGTAAATTGCAGAGGTTCTTAATGCTGTTTATTCCTGCTTTCGAGATTCCATCAGTGGGGTATATAACCTCAGTTTTCTTGCGTTTTGGAATGCTTCTGATGAATGGAATCAGAACCTCTTTTGATCGCCAAATATGTTTGGCGAGTTCATAGTGCTCTTTGGTTCTCTTTTCTGTGTGGACCTTAACAATATACAAGCCATGGGCTTTAAAGAATTCAGCCAGTCGCTTTGTGGATCTTTGTTTAATGAACGTATCTTCTCTTAATTCGTCCCGCTCATCTTTAATGGATGCAAGCCGCTCTTCAAACATGTTTTTTGCATACTCGATATGACCAATCTCTAAATCAATTTCTTCAATTTCTTTCATTTGTTTAATCTTCCAGTTATCAGTGGGCTGTTTAGTGTAACGTTTTTAAATGTGAAAAAATATCCTGAGATTTAGAATATTTATAGGTCGTTTCATGTTAATTAATTACCAAGGTGTTTAAAGCTTTTTTTTCAATGAATTTCGTTCGTAAACAGACTTTATTTGTGTTTCATGATCGTAAGGTTCATGGTTGTTTTTGGCATTGATTGAAAATTCAAGGCAATCTTGAATACCTTTTTCTCCTGTTGGTAATTCAGGCTGAGACTTAAGGAGTTTTAGCACTTGTGTCGGGTCAGTGTATTTTTCTAGCCCACTTAAGTTAATTGTGTAAAAGGTGCCGTCAGTTGAACTAGAATAACCGGTTAATGGTAATAAAGCATGTGTGACAGCAGGGTAAGAAAGGAAGTCTTTTTCAAGCAACTTCTTTATGGTGTCTGAATTTCCAATTGTTATCCACATCTGACGAATTTCTCGTTCATCTACATGGCCTATAAGCTTCTCCTGTTTTTGAAGATCTTCAATTCTTTGACAACATAATTCTTTTAGCCCATGATAATCATCATCAGTAAGAAGTTTTTTTATGCCTGCATTACGTTCTCGACTGCCATGTTCAGACGACAATATAGAGACAGGCATAACAATTGTTTCAGTTTCTCGTCTGAACACTCGCGTAAGTAATTTTGAACGTTCATTATTAAATATAGCACGCTCTAAAAAGAATCGAACACAGCGATGTAAGTGAGTTGTTAAAGTGAAACCAAACTTCTCTCCTTCCATAATGTGCATATCAGGTGAATTGTCAGTTGCAAATTCAGCTGCTAGAGTGAGTGCACTTATATAATTTTCCTGGCGGACCGGATCACTTTCCTCAAAATAAAGCTCGATTGTAGAAAGAAAGTCTCGAAGACGTCCATCTTCAAATATACTTCTTAAGACGTTAAGAGCTGAGGATGTTGATTTTAATGAGTCCTTAAATTGTTCCAGATCAGCCTTTGTAAATTCTGCTGGGTTAGAGTATAGGTTGAAATACCGCTCAAAGCATTCTGGGAGGGCAAGGCGAAACTGCAATTTTGCTTTATCCGTCACACAGCGCATATAATCCTTAATCTCGTATGAGTATTCGCCATAGCGCCAACCTAAGTGGGCTGAGAGAAACTCTTTTCCAAGATTCGGGTGGTTTTCTGAAATGAAAGAGATAAGGTTTGTTTTAACCCATTCAACTTTTAGTTTTCGGTCATTTTCAGGAGTAATAGTCTCAGCTTCACACATGAGAACATCTTTATGCTTGTAAATTGCATGGTAGAATTTTGGTTCAAAAATACGACAAGCTTCAAGAGCTATTAAGTCGTCCACGTGTATGCTCGCGATGTCCCCGCTTTTCTTACGATGCATTGCTAGTTGAAATTCAAATCCGGCAATCAGGCGTTTAACATCTCGGATGTTATGAATAAGCTGCAAAACGGTAGGCGGGAGTTCCAGCTTAGGGTCGAATTCGTCGTTCGTAATGTTGTGGCGGCCAAGTACATTTATTAGAAGTTCAACAAGATAATCCTGCAAGTTTACTTGTCTAATTCTTGGCAGATCTAAGCCGAAGGTTACGATTTTCTCGAGATATTTATCTCCGTCCTCGTCGGTGCAACCATCAACAACTGTAGATAATGCACGTCCTGCATAAGATCTGTCGCAGAGAAGGAGATAAGTAATATTTGGAAAGTCACCATTGGCTTTAACCAGTTGAATCATTCGACGAACTTCTTCGGCACTAATGCGGTCAAGGTCATCTATGATCACAATAAGGCGACGTGATTCCTTAAGCATCAGGTCATGAATTTGTTGTCGTACAGCCCCTAAATCTTTTGTCTGGTTTGCATATTGATTGCCAAAGAAATTAAGAATTGGTTTGAACCACATCGTGAAGAATGTGAGTTGTGGCACGAGACTCGCTATTTCCAATATTTGCCCGAATTGTTTGAATTGTTTTTCTAGTTTTTGAGCCTGTTCATCATTAGTCTCTTTTCCGAATTTGTGTGCTATTTCACTGAAGAATAGAAAGGGTAGACGTTCTTGACTTGTGTATGTCCAAGGATTAAATTCGACAACAAGCGGTTTTAGCTCGCATTGCGCCTTGTGTGCTTCAATCACCATGTTCTTTAAAGAAGTTTTGCCTTCGCCCCATTTCCCAAACAAACCGATTACTTGGCTGCTTTGGGCTTTTGGTGCGGATAAAATAAGATCAGCTACCGAATTAGCAAAGTCGCCTCGACCAAGCACGTCTTGTTCAGCTCTTTTAATGGGTTCATCAGTGAGTTGTTTTGAAATAATTTTCATGATTTTATTCGTTTTAAGTTGGGGTGAACCTAATAAAAAGTATGTCACTTTGAATCAGTTATTACGTTAAGTTAGACACTAAATTAAATACCAAATTAACTAAGTAATTACCAAAGTTTGGGGACAGTCGGATTTTATCTTTTCCAAAGTTTAATGCTCCTAAAGTTTTGCCGCCTCGTGCTGTAATTGGCTCATTATTGTTTGTGACAAACTTATCAGCAAGTGAGGTAATATAAAGGTCTTTCTTCCACCAAAGTGCTCCATATTCTTTTGTAAGATTTTCCCCGTTAACAGACCAAGGCCATCTTTTTCGCCATGGCTCAATTTTAAGCTCTTTTTTACTGATAAATTCAGGTTTAGATGACAAAACTCTGTATATGGATAGGATTTTTCTGGTTCCAACTCCATAAGCAATTATAATATCGTCCTTATGAATTCCGCTGGGTCTTGTTTTTGAAAATTCCAGTCGTGCTATTTCGTCTATAAATTTTTCCCCAACCTTGACAGGATCGTCTGTAACTCCTATTGGCTTTAACCAATATGTTGTGTCTTTAACTATAAAAGGTCGGTCTTGAATCCCTATGTTTTTCATTAAGTTTAAGTCAATTTTTTCAGGCTTAACTTTTTCTTTGTCCTTATTCTTTGATAAATAACTATGATATGCCTTAATCAGTTCATCAATTGCATTTTCACTAAGAGTAACGTTCATTGATGTTAAAAAAACATTTCGTTCAATTTCGTTCAATTTTGATTTGTCATCAATTTCTACACCCCACTCAAAGTTTTTGACAAATCCATTTTCTGTCATATTTGCAGACGTAATAATTCCCCTAAAAGGAGATTTATCTTTTACAAACAAATAAACTTTTCCATGGAGCCGGTTGTTTATTTTTATATCTATTTTTATTTTCTTTTCTTTTGCAAAATTCTTTAGCGCAATAATTGATTTCATTTTATATATCTGGTCTATATCATTTTCCTTTAATGTAGTAAGTAAAACAATTTCTTTAACTTTTCGGCAGCCTAATGAGTTTAAAAGAATATTAAATTCTTGAGCTAAGAAAGGAGAAGCAATCATGATTTTAGTTGAACTATTTACTAATGAAGAAAACAGCAGTTTATGGTTTTCTGTTGTTGTCAAATTATCAATCAGTCTCATATTAATCCTTTACTGTTTTTATTACCTTCCTCTTTTAAAGCAGATAACTGCGATAAAAAAGGGATTTTTGTAAACTCAATGTGATTAATCTTGCTCAAAATTATCTAAGGCAGATCTCCATGTTTGCACATGGTGGTCAATTCCTTTGGTTGGATATGTTGAGGTGAGCAATACCGGGGCATCTCTTGGAACATTTTCCAGGATATCAAGTAGGATAATAAAACAGCGATAACGGTCCCTTGCTGTCATTTGGTAAAGAATTTCTAATGGAATGGGTTTTATCTCTGACCTGCATGCTCCAGTAATAGCAATAAACATATCTTCTAGCTGCATTGGCTCACAATCACCAGATTTAATGATCTCTTCACGACGTTTAAATTCTTGTAACGCAATTATTGCTTGTTTTCGCTCGTAAGATGAGAAAGGTTGAAAATCGTTTTTATTCGCTTTCTCTAGTTGCATGGCCCATCTATAACATTTTTTACAAAAGCCTTTCTTGTATATTGATCGGCCTTCAGCTATACAGTTTTTGCAACATGTGTATTTCTCGGTACTCATGTTTCTCTCCTAAGTTGAAATTTTTAATTTTCAACTAACTCTGTCCTATGATCGCCTACAATTACATGGGAATGCAAACGCGCTCCAAAGTTTTCTAATCTGCTTCAGTAGATCTTAGACTTTTTAGCATAGTATCATCAACAAACCTATAATCTTGACCCATAATCTCTGACCAAGTTGAATTATCAATAGCATTTACCATTTCGGCACGCGAGATGATTCCAGGTTTTATGATAGGCTTGCCATGTTTCTTTCCAAGGAATAATAAACTCCACCCCTCACGCACACCTTTCACATAAGCGGGGATATCTTTTGAATAATTATTCAATGACATTTCCTCTTCAGAGGATAATGCACGAGGAGCAAGATAGACAAGAAGCGCATAGCATGGCAGATTTTCATTAACAAAATTTGGTTCATTTAGTTCATTTAGCCAAAAGTTGTTTTTAGCCTTTTCAAAACAACCGACATCGTTGTGTTTTTCTCTATTTAATATATGTTTTGGATCGTCTTGGCCATACAAGCCAAAATCAGGATGGATCATTACTGGGTCCAGTTCAGGAATAGCGCAGATGCTATTACTGAAAAAATAGATTTCTAAGGCGCGGCTTTCCGTGTCGATGCAATTAATGGTTTCATTGTTGCCTCTTTTAATACAATCAAAAAGCTTCGTAGGAATAATTGGCCAGAACTGAGATACAATATCATAATCTTCAAAGCAGCCATCCCAGTGGTCAGCATAGATTACTATCTGATGGTGCCTTAAACGTGAAGTCAAATTATTTGACGCATAACTAGAAAAACCAGTGCTTTGTATTAACAATTCTTTTTCTTTTAACACAATTGACTTAGCTGACAAACATTTACCTGTAAACAAGAGTTTTCCAATTTCAGAAAGTTGTGAATAATTAACGTCTAAGAGGGATATGTTTTCTTTGTTCAAGTATGCAGCTAGAGTCTTGGGTACATTATTACCGATTTCAACTAGTTCTTTCAAAGAGATTTTCTTTGAATATTGATTAGCAATAAGTTCATCTAGAAGCCAAGATTTACATTCCCAAAATATACTGAAAAGGTATTCCCAAATCATGCAGATCCTATTATCAGTTGCTTTAAATTTTTGGTCATTTATATGTTTTATAACTGTTTTGACGGATTCTTTTAAGGCCTGTTTTAATAGTTGATTTGTGCTTTCCTTAATTGATGCTGGCATTTCCGTTACTTGTAGTCTATCAACTGATAATTGAGGACGAACTTCGCCTATGAAATTTAAATATCCTTCACGAACAAGGTTGCTTAAATGAGTGTCATCATGCAGCGATCCATGCTTAACAGAAATCCCGTCAATAAATAGTCCTTTACTTCCGAATGAGGGAACAGGCTGATGATCTTTTAAGTTTGAGCTTTCAGGGAAAGAGGAAGCGGGGAGAGCAATGTTCCATGTGTATATCATACCGCCGAACTCTGTTTGGCCTTGATAGTTTGAAAACCAGTTCTCATTTATTGGCTTAATATCAAATTTGGACCGATTGAAATCATACTGAAACTTGCAAATTTCTTGAATTGAGCTGTCGTCAATACCAAATTTAGACCATATAAATAGTTGATCACGACGAACAATCTTTTCTGTAGAACTATCATCAAATCGCACGGATACATCTATATTGTTTGGAGGTAATCCAACAAAATCACTTATCACTTTATGAATGTTGTGATTTAGCTTCCCGAATAATGATTTATTTATAGTGTTGTATGCTCCTGGCAATCTCTCTGAAAAATATGCTAGCCACATATCTTCCAGCCGATTATTTGTTATTACTGAGGGGTCTGTTAAGCAGATTCGTAACAATGTCCCATTTTGTCCTATTCGTTCAATATCGCTTTCATCGGGTGGCATATAGTAAAACTGCTCATGAGGACCATTAACCGAAAACCTTAATGGGGTCACGTCGTTGTACAAACCTGGTGCAGGTATGGTTGTAACATCCAATTGATTTCCCAGCATAAAGCAGGATAAAATACCTATGCCAAATTGTGAGACTGGCGTAAAAGGATTGTCCCATGCAGAAAGTTTCCTGTCAAAATCTCTTGATTTGTAGAATGAATTACCAATATGCAACAAATATTCTTCAATTACTTCTTTCGTCATGCCAATGCCTGTATCTAGACAATACAAATACAATGATTCATTGATGAACTCCAAACCAAATTCTATATTGCACTTAAGTGGTGTGCCTGATATAGCTTGCATACATCGACATGCATCTAGTGAATTTTGGTATAGTTCACGAATGCACGCATATTTGTCTTTATATAACCCAACACCCATAAGAAGTTCAATAATGCGTCGTTGGTCAAGAGTGAACGACATGTTATCAACGGGAGTAAAAATGCTATCATCATAACGAATACCAGTGCGGTTTACATTTTCATGGAAACATATCCTCCATCTATTGCTGACAGATTCAGGCCGCTCCCGGTTCCACTGTTTTTCAAGTTTAGAGAAATAATCTAGCTCACACTCAACCCACCTTATATATTGCTCCATTTCATAATAATAATCTGGCTTACGGAAGAAAGATGAAAATGAAATTTGCACTTCACTAGATTCTTCTTTTCTTTGTACTGCGGTACTAACACCTTCTTGTTTAATCGCCCAGTGTTTAAAGCTGTCTGGGTTTTTAAAATCAATTTCGTCAGAAAGTATACTTGGTGCACGATCTCCACCAAAATGCATTATATCAGCTATTCTTAGCAACGAAGCAATGAATTGAAGATTTGCAGTCTTTCCATTTTCATACGTCACTAAAGAACTTAAGTGAGAAAGTTCATCAAATGACTCTCCATGAGCTTGACATATTCCACCCAAATCTTTTGCAAACGCTATACCCCAATTCGCATTTAGTGTTGTTTTTAGTTTGGTTCCAAGGTTTTTTGCATATTTAGCGGATCTGTAAACATGGGTATTTCTAATAAATTCACTGCGTATATGTGCAATTTGACGGTCCCTATTTTCACTTTGAATTTCTTTTTGATAACCATTTCTAAATGTTTGATAATCTCGCACTAATTTTGAAAGGTCGCTAACAAGCTCATCTTCTGTGCTTGGAGAAAAATCCCAGTCTTGAATCTCTTTAAAACTACCGTAGATACTGTTTGCATGTTTTCGGATTAAAGTCTGAGATTTTGATAATTTAAAAGGGCGTTTGAACTCATTCCTGAAGTCGTTTATCCAATTGTTTACTTTGTTTTCCTCACTATCAATAGCTTCAAGTATCTTCAATTCCCAATCAGGCAATGCCATGCCAGTATCATGCATGTATGCTGATAAATAGAGTAAAATCAGTTCACAGGTTGTAAGTTTTGAAAGAGATTTTTCTCCTAGGAGTTCTTCTATGTTATGTAGTACTGCCTTTGAATGATCAGCGTCATGAAGATCATACCCTGGCATTTGGGCCATAATTCTTTTGAGATGTTGACAAGCGTTGGCTTTTGTGTCTTTGGTAAAATCACATAACTTTGAATAATCTTTTTTGGTTTCAATAATTTCAAGTATCATGATAATCCTTGTTTTGGCTGTATTTGCGGTTAATCTATGTTCTTGATTTTTACGTACTCTGTTTTAACACAGTGCTCTTCTTTTTATTGTTGTGCTCACAACTTTAGACATCGCCTGTTGTCTCCCCACTCTCACCCATAACTTCCATAATCTCCCGAAAACTTTTCAATCCAGCTTCGATGTTTTCGATGATCTCGGTGGCGAGGATATCGGGGTCGGGAAGATTGTCGAGGTCGTCGAGGCTCTTTTCTTTGAGCCAGAAAATATCCAGATTGGTTTTGTCGCGGGCGATGATCTCTTTGTAGGTGAACTTGCGCCAGCGACCATCTGGGGCAGTGGTCTTGGTTGGTGATTCGGACCAGGTTTCCTTGCGGGTGTGGCGGTTGCCGGGGTTGTAGCAGTCGATGAAGGGTTGCAGGTCGGGGAGCTGCATGGTCTTCTTTTTGAGGGTGTGGTGGACGTTGGTGCGGTAGTCATACACCCAGACCTCGGTTGTCCATGGATCGCGGGAGGCCGGTTTGTTGTCGAAAAAGAGAACGTTGGCTTTCACTCCGTTGGCATAAAAGATACCGGTGGGCAGACGTAGGATGGTGTGCAGCTCGGTGGTCTTCATCAGCTCTTTGCGGACTGTCTCACCGGCACCGCCTTCAAAAAGAACGTTGTCGGGGAGAACTACGGCGGCCTCGCCATTGATTTTCAGCAGGGAGCGGATGTGCTGGAGGAAATTGAGCTGTTTATTGCTGGTGGTTGCCCAGAAGTCCTGTCGGTTGTAGCTGAGATCCTGTTTCTTCTGCTCGCCATCCTCATTGGTGATGGTCATGCTGCTCTTTTTGCCGAAGGGGGGATTGGCCAGCACATAGTCCACACGTTTGCCCTCATCTGAGATCAGGGCATCGTTGGGGGATATAAAGGTGTCGCCATCAATCTCACCGATATTGTGCAGAAACATATTCATTAGACACATGCGGCGGGTACCTGCCACAATCTCATTGCCCGAAAAGGTGCTGTTCTTCAAAAATGCTTTTTGATCACGATTCAGATCGTGGTTGTGCGTCAGGTAGTCGTAGGCGGCCAGGAAGAAGCCTCCAGTGCCGCAGGAGGGATCGTGAATGGATTTCAAGGGTTCAGGGCGCACGCACTCAACCATCGCCTTAATCAGTGCGCGGGGGGTGAAATACTGACCTGCACCGCTTTTGGTGTCCTCCGCATTCTTTTCCAGCAGCCCTTCATAGATGTCGCCCTTCACATCGGCGCCCATCACCATCCACTGCTCTTTGCCGATCATATCGATCACCTTCAGCAGCTTGGCGGGGTCCTGAATCTTATTCTGTGATTTGGTGAAGATCTGACCGAGAATCCCGCGTTCGGTTGCCAGCGAGCGTAGCATCTGGGAGTAGAACGCCTCCAGCTCAGCCCCGCGTTTCTGACTGAGGGTATGCCAGTCACAGAGTTCACCATCCGGGGTCTCTTTGCCCTCCGTATCTTTAATGCGCGGGAAGCTGATGGTTTTGTCATAGGGGGGCTGCGACATCTCCTCCGCCATTTTAAGAAACAGCAGATAGGTGATCTGTTCAAGATAATCGCCATAGCCCACGCCGTCATCGCGTAGTACATTGGCGAAATTCCATACTTTTGAAATAAGTCCTGATTCGTTGCTCATAGTTTTTCTCTTTAAATTGTTTTAACAGTCGTTGTCGCTCAAGGAAAGCAAGGTAAGCAAGTTGGATTGCGTTTGGTTATCGGTTTTTTGCAGGTTTGCAGTTTATGTCAATCAGACAATGATATTTGAACCTCCAATAACCTTGAATATTTCATGTGACTGAAATTGTTCGTGGCTATATTTCCGATGATAACATGTTATTTTACAGACCCAACATGTTGTTAAACCACCGATATTGTTGGTATTCTTCACTATTTCTTTGTCTAGCATTAAGTAGCAGCCGGAGGAGGGTGAAAGGTTTGCATTTGTGTATTCGGTGATTCCTTTTGTCCAATCTTTCCAATAACCAATCACTTTGTTGTCCAAAAGATATTCAACCCTGTCAGGTTGACAACAAACTGTAAGACTAGAGTTCGGAAATAAATTATGTGATGGAGCCCATGTATTTCTATAAGCCCTCCACCATTGCCATCTAGCGGTTGGTACCGAACGAATATATTGTGCATACGGTTGCATATACCATCCACCAATTACTTCTTCTTGAAGATCATCAGTTTCTTTAATTCCTCTTTCTATTGTTGCAAGCTGGCTAGGGCTATAGTTCTTTACTGTTGTTCTCCATAAGCCTGAGTTGAAGATAGATTCGCCGTCAGGTGTGTTGCCATCTATACATTTTTGTCCAACTGCAAACATTTCTATATCATAAAAAACATCACCAGATGCGACACGTCCGCTGATCATTCCAACAGATTTAGCCCATTTTTTTTGTTCCTCAAAAAGAACCTCAAGTTTGGATATAATTTTGTTTGGAGTAATATCCACTCCTTCCGCTAAGTCGATAAATGGCCACCATTCGGGAGGGGGTGATGGAGATACTTTCCAGAGACCAAGGTCTATGGGTAATGTCCGAGTACTTTCAATCTCAGTACAATCAGCTACTGAAGGAATAGATGTTTGTAGCCATTGCAGTGCCATTAAGTACCCAGATCTAAAAATCTCACTGCCAAGGCAGTCAAATACCATAAAGTGTTGATCATCATGTCTTCCCCAAAAATCGTGGAAAGGTTTGTCTGCGTTTTTCAGATTGAATCCAAGTTTTTCTGTTTCGTAGGCCCACCTATCGATAAAGGATATGTTGTATTTTATCGAGATCTCTTCACTGGTATATTTATAGGCAGATGGAATAATTTTGTCATAATGCTTAATGAAATCAGGGCTAGGTTTAAATCCCCTGGGCAAGACATCAAACCTTGGTGTCGTGCAAGCGGTATCTATCTGGTTTGGATTAATTGTGTATAAAAGCAATTTAAAAAGGTGTGAGCAATTGCACGATTTGCGTGCAAAAGAATCAATTGAGACTGGAATCAATGAGGGATCAATTTGTTTGGCTCTTATGAATGGCAACAATCCAATACAAGCTAAGCTTTCAAGTTTTTGTGAGTTAATCCAGTTTGTTAGTTCTTGAATAACATCGATCTTTAGATCTGTTCTAAGAATAAGCTTTCCTAATGAGTTACACGCACGTTCTCTTACCATTCCTGATGGCCATGAAAGTCGCATGAGGAGTAATTTAATCAAGTGTTCTTGAGTAAAGGAAGCCTCAGTGATTTCGAGTGTAGGGGACTCAAGTGCAAAAGATGATGTGAGCTCAAGCCCTGTTTCACAGATTGCTTCAGTGATTTTTATTGCTTCACTATCTTGTTTCATCATTAACAGATATTCTGTCATTCTTTCAACTCGCCGGAAGACACCTATGCGATGCCAGTCATGTCGTTTTATACTTAAAGTTTCTTGAAGGAATTCTAGCCATCGTTCAGGGTAATGCTTTGAAACTTCTTTCCATGCTTTTTCCGCATCAATTTTTGCACTCCAGTAAGATGTCCAACTGTTATTTTCACAGAAAGAGCTAATTAACCATTTCCACGCTTTCTCTTTGCCTTCTAAGTCAAAACAAAGTTCATATAGGATGCCACCACAATTAAGAGAAGGTTCTTTCGTATACAATTCTTCCAATGCCGCATAAGTTTCTCTTGGGTTAGTTTCTTTCCAGAATTGAACCCACAACGCTATGTTAATTTTGTCTTCGGCAAGATAACTGCGGCCCTTTTCAAAATAAGCCTGCAGTTTTTCAGGTGGGTAATCTTTTGCCGCAAGAGTTACTTTTTTTACCGGTATAGTGTGATTATTGTTTTGAACTTCTTTTACATTGCTTCTTTTTCCTAAAAAGGCTTCGACAGCATTATGTATACTTGTGCCTTTGTCACCGCTTTTAATTAAAATATCTAAGCTGCCTTTATCTAAAACAGTTGAAGCTAATTCAAAACCAACTGGGTCATCTAGGTTTATAATCTTTACTATATTTTCAAAACAGTTTTGTGCTCTATAGTATTCTTCTTCCGCGCAATAATATTCAAAACATTCAAGTAAACTAAGTGGTGATAATGATGAGAGTAGTTCAAAAAGTTCTTCAGGAAGATGATGCGTTTCGTCTCCATCGGTATATTTGCCTACATTTAATATTGCTGGCATCAAAGGAGTTATTAATTGTCGTGCTTCATCTGCATTTGTTTCAGAAAGCACCTCAATAGTTTTTAAGCAATCAAAGAAGAAAACATCTTTGTGGTAACCATATGAAACCATTAATTCAACAGCGTGTTTCAAAAAGTCCATTGCATGATTATGCAAAGAGTGAATGCTTGCAAATTGAGCAAGGTCTGTAAGGTAGCACATGCCGTCACTTGCTATATCTCTTGTCGAAAAATCACTCAAAATACCTTTGTTCTCGATAATCCAGAGTACTGTATCATTTGAAAGAATATTATAATTATTTTTAACATACGCTCCGATCCAGTCAGTCCAATAACAATACCTTGAATTAAAGATGTTTTTAATGTGGTCTTTAGTAATATTTTTGTAAAATATACTTGATAACATAAACCCAATATTCAACAGTGATTTTTTTGCCTGAATATAAAAATCATATTGCTTATCGTCTCCATTAAATTTTGGAGGTTCAAGCTGAGAAAAATGGTCATATACATCTACGATTGTAAACGGATTTCCTTCTTTTATGTTAATAGCTGTTTGGAAAGCGAGCTCAATTGTCAACCCTGTAAACTCTCGTGCCCAAGTGTAATCACCAATGCCTTTTTTCCAATCATCAATGACATCAGACTGATCAGATAAATAGTTTGCAAGGACAGTAAAATACGTATCTTCTAACCAAGATATAACCTGCTTCTTATTTTGATACATGTGTTTGATATTTAGAATATCATGGTTAGGTAAAGTGAAGTTTTTTGTTGGAATAGTGTTGCGGTTATTAAGCGTTTTATAGATATATGAAAATGGATTATTTGAATATTGATCGGCTAAATCGTTCCAGTTTAGATTGTGAAATAGGGCATGCTGAAAACCGATATTTAGAAGAATGTCACGCTCGCCTTGTTCTAATTCTTCATTTGCGAGAGAATGAATTAATGAAGTTCGATTTGCATGAGCAAGGCTTTCGCAAATAGTTTTGCATAGCTCGACAGTATCAATTCTAGAACGATTCCGCTTGATGATGTCAATTAATTCTTTGGTTGTCAGGGTTTCCGAATAGGCTTTGCTGCCTATCAGGTATTTTACTTCGGATTGCCAGTCTTTGTTCTGTCTAGACTTGGGCTTTCTTATTCGTTGTAGTAATTCAGCAACAACAGTCTGTAATTCTGTTTGCTTGCCATCTACAGCAAGTTTCTGTGCAACACCGTATAGTTGAGGATCTGATAAGTATTGGCTATGAGTTAGCAAAATCTCTGTAAGTAAAGGAGTTCCGCTTGAGAATAACTGTACTATATTCCATTTTGAGAAAGAATCCGGGTCTTTATATTCGGCTTGGTCTTGTGCATATTCTTTAAGAAACATATTCTTTACAAAATGATACAAGTCGCCGGTTCGTAAGGCAGAAATGGCCGAATGTTCCGTAATCTGGCAAATCGTTTTTAATGGATATCCTTTAGATATTGAATCAATAACCCATTCACGTGTAATTCCAGTTATTAATGGTTCACTATTACCTCTTTTTGACTGCCATCGCCAAAGGTAAGCCCATTGCCAGTATTCAGGGGCATTATTATCAAGCCACTGAGTGATTGCGCTAGCAATAATGCTTGCATAACCAGGTAGTTCTGCAGATTTTCGTACGAACACATCAAGGCTTTGATGAAATGCTCGCCAACCCAGCGCTGATCGAGTTAAAAGATGACGAACTGTTCTAAAACCATTTTGTGATTCAGCTGGGTTAAATCGCGCATGTGTGCAAACAGTTATTAACCCATCTTCAGGAAACACAAAACCTGATACGGCAAAAAGACAAAGGACAAACCTCCCTTCACTGGATAGGCTTCTCCATAGTGATGAATAATATGATTCGATATTATCGCCATTCCATGAATTCAATGAGCTAACGTTAGTTCTCTCAATACGTTTACCTGAATCTAACAATGTTTGAAAAGTAAATTTAAGGACAAGAGGATGCCCTTGGGTCTTTTCGTATAAAATACTTGAAATTTCTAAGAGTTCGTCTTTTTGTCTTTCTTTTGGCCAGCGTAATGAAAGCAAAGACTCTTGTTTTTGGAGAAGTTTAGCTATTGCTTCCTCTGTTAGCCATGGCAGTTCTTTCCATTGATTGCGAGGAGCTTGAGATAAAAGACGTTCTGGTAATTGTTCGTCTGGCACCGGTTGAGTTCCGATAATGATGGAAATTCCGGGACGACAGGGAAGAATAATTTCGAATAATTTTAGTAATTCCGATATGTTACGTCTTTCCCTCCAGACATGATCAAGACCATCGATGATAATTACTAACGGTCTTGAGTGTTTGATATAGTACTTGTTACATTGATCAAGCCATTTCGCAAAGTCAGATGGGTTTGGGTTGTCGTCTATAAATTTAGCAAGGGCTTCGCTTGCTGCAATTTGGAGATCAGCCATTAGTGATTCAGCCACCTTATTGTGATCAAATCGGCCTGTTGAATTATCATCAAGGGAAAGGAAATAATGGTGACGTACAACATCCCTGTTCTGATTTTGTAGGTGTCTGAACAGGTAGCTTATAAAAGTGCTTTTACCAACCCCCGGCGTTCCACAAATTACGCTGCAGCCCGCTGTTAGTGAAGCGTCATTGACTTCTTGAAAAAATTGTTCCGACGGAAGGATATAATCATACGGAATTTCAAATTCTTGAGGGAGTGACTGTAATCGATACCACAAAGCTGCATTTTGCACGTCATGAATTTTGATTTCTCCACTAGTGTTTGGTAAGTCTTTTTCTTTAATCCATTTTTTAAGATTGTCTTTCAGGTTTAGCCAGCCTTCATTTTTACCGCTAACTGCTTGAAATCGTCGAAGGCAAGAAGATTCTAATACTTCGCATTCAGGCTGATCAGTTTTGAAAACAAGATTGCCAAAAACGATATTTAACTGTTCTTTTGGGCCAATTTGCCGTTTAAGCTCAGTAATAATTTTATCCGGTATTTTGTCTAAATCAATGGTTAAGTTTGTCGTGTCAAGGCATGACTCGATTTCGGGAGCTAGTTTTCGATTTGTGACAAGGCTAGATTTAAAAACTTCCTCTTGAGCATGAAGGTCAAGTATTGAATCGCCCCACTTTTTGATTAATGAAGGAAGTTCTTTTCCTTTTTTCCCGGTACGGGTCTTAAGCAAAGATTCCCAATTATATGCATCATCAGGTTCATCAGGATGTGCCGCAAATTTCACCTGTAACAACTCAAGGTCGCCATTAGCATATTTTATTACTATGTCGTCAAGATACCCATATTCAGATGCCTCAACCTTTACCCATTCATATCGACCAGGATGTTCGAGCATGGAAACTAAGTAGGTTAGAGCTTGAGCATCCTGATAATCATCACCTGCCCTGCGTACACCAGATCGATTAAATTTACTTTCCTTTGCCATGCTTATTTCTTACCTTTATTTGCTTCTGTTAGGATACTGTTTTTCCATCTTATGTCCGCTCCAGCAACTTCCCAGCTGGTTCCCAGTCGGGTTCTTTACGGCAGGTGGCGAGTTCTGTATTGGTTAGCAGTTTGCCTTCAAAGGCGCGCTTGAGTATGCTTTGGCGCAGGGCTTCGGATTGTTGCAGGCTAGCGTCGATATTTTCGGCGAGTTTGTCGCAAACCGATAGCCGTGATTCGATCTCTTGAACGATCTGGTTTTGTTCTTGGATGGAGCAAAATGGAATTACCAAGTTTTCCAATGTTGTTAAGTTAATATTTTTTTGCGCTGTGGCAGGAGCATAGGCTTCAATACGAGATTTTGCAGCTCTGAAAAAGTACTCGATATACTTGGATTTGAAAATACCCGCAAAAGGAGTAAAGCCTACAATGCTATCAGGAAAACAAGCATCAATGCCGAGGAAACTTGTTTCTGCAATGTTGGCCGCAATGGTTATACAAAGGGTGCCTTTTGGCCAAAGCTTGCTCTGTGCTAGGCCGACCTTGTTGTATGTTTGGCTGTACTTTGTGATCACTGTTTGTGCTTTAACATCTCCGGTTTGAATGAAGGGATAAATACCTCCAAAAAGTTGTTTGTCATTTCTGGGCCTGTGTTTAGATTTTCCGCGCCCCATTTCGCCAGCATAAAATAAGTAGTCGTAAAACCACTTGTTGGGTAGATGTGAGAGAGAACCTTTTTCTTTTTCACCAAGAGGAGGTAATAGCCTCAGTTTCTTCGGTTTCCCCGGCTTCTTGCCCTCTTTGCCATTTTTTTCCCACTCTGTGACTGCTTGCTGCCACTCTTTGAGTTGTTGTTCATAGTGGCGGGTGCGTTCTTCTTTGATCTGCTTGAGGAGTTGGTCGGCTGTCGGCAGGTTTGTTTGTTGTGACCTCCACTCTTTGGTCAGCTCTCCCTCGAAGGCTTTTTTGAGGAGGGCCTGGCGGTAGATGGTGAGTTTTTCTTTGGCGTCTTTGAGGTTGGCGATGCCATTATCCAGATCGCTGAACAGCTGTTCAATCTTCGCCACAATCGCCCGCTGCTCGGGAAGGGGGGCAAGCTTATATTGAATTGAATTAAACTTGCTCTTGTTAAGAATAGCGACCGTAGTTGCTGAACTCAGTCGCTCCATCTCTTTTCTGAAATACGGATTTTGTATTTGGTAAAATGTGAATTCAGGAATGATGTTGGGATCTGGTTTTATGGCATTAATTTGTTGATTGAAGGACACAGGATATTTGCAAATTCCCGTGCGCCCTAAGGTTCCTATGCATGTTACAAGAACAGAACCTTCTTGTAAGATGCGGCCCTTCTTCATTCCCTCAATACTTAAGAATTCGGAAACTGTATTTATGCGTTGGTCTTTCAAGTCTGGTGGTTTTATGAAAGGTATGTCATTGCCGTAATTTGCAGGCTCCTTTTTTGATGGAGTATTCCCCGTGGCTGTCTCAAGTATGTCACCCAATTCAACTTCAATCCAATTGTCTCGCATTATGCTACCCCATGATTTAAATGAGAGTGGAAAATGGATAATTGAAAATTGGTTGTTGTTAATTTATGTATGGGATTAATTGTCATCTAAATTCTTCGTTTCCTTCTATTCAAAATTTTCTCTGCGCACTCTGCATCTCTGCGAGAAATACAAAACTTAAGCAGCAAGAACTTCATTAAGCTCGGCCATAACCTCGGTCATCTTATCCCCGAAGAGCTGCCACATCTTACCTCGTCCGCCCTGGGAATCAAAGGGTGTGAAGTCGAGGTCGTCCACCCCTATATGGAAGCTGGTGACGATATGATCTTTGATCATCCTTAGCCACTGCATCTGTTCCTCTGTGAATTTGAGTGCGCCGGCCTGTTTTTTGAATACCCACTCCTGAAAGTTTTTGTCCACGGTTTTACTGTAGGGGGTGAGCTGGGAGTCGATGCCAATTGCCCGGCGGATCAGGGCTATCAGTGCGGTCAGTTCACTCATGGGCCTCTCGCCGATCACACCATCGACATGAGCGTATGCTTCCCAGACATTATGCGGGGCAAGCACCGGTTTCTCCTGCTTGATCTTTTCGAGAAGCTTGCGGACCATAGTGAAGGTTAACTCTCGTCGGCGGTAGGGCTGGTCGTAAAATATGCTGAGGGCGGTTATCTGGTCTTTGTTGGCTTCGATGTAATCCGTGAACTCCTGGACAAGGTTTGCGGCGTTCTCTTTGGCATCTTTGTCCCAGCCGGAGCTGATGAGGTGGTCGATGTTAATAGAATCGATCACCTGCTCGTGCACCTTGCGGACATTGTCGATGTATCCATTGAGTGTGCCGTTGAAGGTTTTGGACGCTTCGCTTGCCAGCATATGGATTGCCTGATTTTTACATCGTTCTTCGTCATCCGGTCTGCGATCAGCAGGGGGGATTGCCTTAATCAATGCCTGCATCTTCGGTTCGTACTCATCCGGATCGTAAGCTCTCAGGAGGTTGCGGGCGCAGCTACCAAGGGTTTTGCCGTCGGTCATGTCGGCAAAAGTCTCTTTCTCATTCTCGGTCAGCTGTTTGTCCAGGCGGATCAGGCGGTTGGCCAGTGATGTGAAGAGGTCTTCATCGACCGCTCCCATGGTAACCGCTCCCAGCAGATCTTTCAGCGGTACGCTTCGTTTACGCTCCAACGGACGGCTGTCGGTTTTCTTGGATTTGAACGTGCCTACGGCATCAACAACCACAAAGTGGGTTTTCGTGTGTTTTACGGTGCAGCTGACTTTTTTGAGGTCTTCAAAGTCGATAGAGCGGGTGCCGCGCCCTTTCATCTGTTCAAAGTAGTTGCTGCTTCTGACATCGCGCATGAAGAGAAGCACCTCCAGCGGTTTGACATCGGTGCCGGTGGCAACCATGTCTACTGTTACTGCGATTCGTGGTGCCCAGGAGTTACGGAAGCGGTTAAGAACGGATTTAGGGTCTTCATCGCTTTTATAGGTCAGCTTTTTGCAGAAGTCGTTGGATTCATCAAACTCCTCGCGGATTATTTTAATGATGTCATCGGCGTGGCTGTCGGTTTTGGCAAAGACAAGTGTTTTGGGAACCTCGAATTGACCGTCCTTCATGAATCGGTCGGGGAATATCTCTTGCAGCGCCTCCTTGAATGTCGAAATGATCTTGCGGATCTGGCTGGGATTGACCACATCTTTGTCGAGTTGGTTCGGTTTATAGTCCAGGTCTTCGTCAAGCTGCTCCCAGCGTTTCTTGCGGCTGAGCTTCTCGCGCTTGTCCACATACTCTTTAGCTTTCAGCTTTGCTCCCTGCTGCGTGATCTCCGTTTCGATGGTGTATACATCGTAGGGGACGTTAACTCCGTCGGTTACCGATTCCTCATAGGTGTATTCACTGACCACATTCTCATTGAAGAAACCGAATGTACGTTTGTCGGGGGTGGCAGTCAGGCCGATAAGAAAGGCGTCATAGTAGTCGAGCATCTGTTTCCACAGGTTGTAGATGGAGCGGTGACACTCATCGATGACAATAAAGTCGAACTGTTCAATGGGGTTCTGGGCTGAATATTCAACCGGCATCGGCTCTTTTTTCTGCCATTGAATCGCTGATTCATTCGGGTTCTCGTTCTCGGCGGAGTCATCAAGCTCTTTGCCCTGCAGGATGGAGTAGATCCGCTGGATTGTGGAGATGCATACCTGGTTGTCTGAAGCAATGTAGTTTGAGGTTAGTCTTTGAACGTTATACAGCTCGGTAAACTTGCGGTTATCGTCGGTTGGCTGGTATTTAAAGAACTCCTGTTCAGCCTGTTCACCGAGGTTTTTTGTGTCTACAAGAAAGAGGATCCGTTTAGCGTCGGCATGTTTCAGCAGGCGGTAAGCGAATGTACATGCGGTGAAGGTTTTACCTGCACCGGTGGCCATCTGGATAAGCGCCTTGGGACGGTTGTGTTTAAAAGACTCTTCAAGGTTGTTAATTGCGTTAAACTGGGCTTTGCGCAGCCCCTCATTATTCAAAACGGGTAGTGACAGAAGGCGGGTCCGCAGGCTATTGCTTTGACCGAACCACTCAGCAAGGGTTTCCGGACGATGAAAATTGAATACCTCGCGGGCCCGGGGTTTTGGATCACGCTTATCGGTGAAGTGGGTCAGGGTGCCGGTACTTTCGTAAACAAAGGGCAATTCGGCGTTATTCAGGTACTTCAGCTTGCTTTTGGCATAGAACTCGGCCTGGTCTTCGTGAGATGTGAGCTTCTGTCCTTCCTCTTCGCGTTTTGCCTCTATGACTCCTACAGGTGCATGATCAACAAAGAGAGCATAGTCAACAGGACCGATATCCGTCTGGTACTCCCGGATGGCTACCCCGCGGGATGCCGAGAGGTCAACAGCCTTTATAGATTGTACGGCCCACCCTGCATCATGCAGCATGGCATCGATTTTGTCTCTGGCTATCTGTTCAGGATTCTGATTCCCCGGCATTATATGACCACTCCTAAAAAGGTGTATTCCCCCAGCCTCTGTTCAAGCACCTAAAGTCTGGCATAAACGGCAGGTAATGTCAAAATCTGGTATGGTATTTATATATAATTTTTAATATCAAGGTGTTTGCCTCATGTTATGCCAATTCAGGGCTACGGGGGCTGCCCTTCAGTTAAAATTTAACAGGTCTCAATTCACGCAGTTATTATCCACTGCGCCTGCGAAGATAAACAGCGTTGCAACCAGACGTCTTTCCAACTTCCGCACCCCGCCGTTGCGGGGCCAGCAAAGCTGGCTAATGCATCGCATTAGAACTTTTGCACTTTAGAACTTCTTACAACTTCTTATTTTCCCTCCTTGTATTCCTAGTCCTGCTTTTGTAAACTTCAGTAGGTCGAAGAGGCTTGATTGATGTTTAGTTTTGTGATTGTGGGGAGCTGGGGATGTTTTCTGTTAGTTTGTAGTCCGTTGCAGAACCGCTAACTTTTATTCTAAGGGTTGACCTCGCCGCGCGGATGTCTATCAGCAGGGGTGGGTTTTAATTGCCTTTCAGAACGCGCTGTGGCGACTTCTGCACGCCGCGAACCTTGAAGAGGGTCTATCGATGCCGTAATATGCGGAGACGATACAGACACCAATGCGTGCATCTGCGGAACTCTGCTTGGTGCAGTCTATGGCAGAGATTCTGTTCCAGAGCAATGGATCAACTGTCTGTCGAGCTGCCGCCCTGAGGCAGGCAATCCTCATGTGTCTCATCCACGTCCTCAATGCTTCTGGCCTGTCGATGCCCGAGCTAGCTGTGAGGCTAATATTTGCGCAGGTGATCTGTTTGTTTGCGACTAATTGTCGGTGAGGTCATGCAAGACGAGGGGGCTGTATCCGATATCCTGCTAAACCTGAAAGCTGAATCTGGCGATACAAGGGGCCTTTAAATCCTGTGTCGTTGTTGTTATAATTTACCAAAAAGTCGCGTAAAACCATCTAAATTTAATCCGAGTCTACTCGAGTTGGGGACGCAACTAAACTTGGATTTTTTTTCTAAGGGCTAATCCAGTTTATTAGACTTCTTCCATTTTCAATTAGAGTTTCTTCTGGAATACACGCATTGTTGCCTAGTTTCTCTAGAATTTTATCCGTTTTTTTCTTCATCGCATTGTCGTTGGGTTTTCCTGAAAAGATCTTGGCATGGCATAATAAACGTAGTTTCTTTTTCTCTCCCTTGATAAACCCATGATCTGCTAGTTTTTCTTGATAGTTACACACTTTGCCCCACCAAAGATAGCAAAACGCCAACCCAAACAGTGCACTCGTGCGATCTAAATCTTTCCAGTTTTCCAGATCAGTTCCTCTTTTGTTTTCTTTAGAGCCGGAAGGTTTCGGAAAACCGTATGAAGTTACCTTTTTCTCAGTGACACTATATTTTTTAGATTGAGGCTGCCAATAGATCCAACATGGCATGATTTTGTCCTTTTCACCTTGGAGTATTTTCGAAAGAAGTCCATATGCTTTGAGTACGGTTTCTTTGGGAAAGCTGGTGTCAGTAATCGGGCATGTCCAATAATCAATATTATCGTCGCAATTCAATGTCGAGGGCAAAGCATTGCTAGATTCTCTAATAGCTGGAGGTAAATCCTCAAATGAGCTGCTTCCCGTTTGAGAACGCTTATAAAGGGCCTCAATAGTATTTTCAAGTTCCCGCACATTACCAGGCCAACTATAATTGAGGAGTGCCCGTTTGGTTTGATTTGATATTTCAATTTTTAATCCAAAGATTTCTGAGTACTTATTTGAATAGAATTCAACTAGTTCCATCAAATCGTTACCACGTTCTCGGAGAGGGGGTATCAAGATAGGGGAGTCTGCTTTGATTCGATAAAATAGGTCGATCCGAAAAAGTCCCTCAGCAACCTTTTCATTTAGATTGCAACTCGTTGCTGAAATGACTTGAACATCAACTTTTATTTCCTCATTTCCACCGACCCTGTTGATGACACCCTCTTGAAGAGCTCTAAGTAGTTTTACTTGAAGATTCATAGGCATGTCTCCGATCTCATCAAGAAAAAGTATACCGTCTGTTGCCTTTTCGAAGCGACCTATTCGTTGTTTGTGCGCCCCAGTAAATGAGCCTTTTTCATGCCCAAATAACTCACTTTCTATGAGGTGTGTGGGCATGGCTGCAATATTTATGGCGAAGAATGGTTTGTCCTTTCTTATACTAAGTCTTCGAAGTTGTTTTGCAACAAGCTCTTTCCCCGTTCCTGATTCTCCATGAATGAAGATGTTGGGTTCTGTTGGACATATAGCATTAAGATAGATCTCGCGGTAAACATTATGCATGGCTTCAGAGTCGCCAATAATCTGCTCTCCTTTTCCAAGGGCTATCTGGTTTTTTAATGTCTTGTTTATAGCCTTTTCTCTTGCTAGATTCTTTTGAATCGTTGCTTTCTGTTTTTTCATTGATTCCAGATTTAGCTTTGCTTTTTCAAGTTCCTTTATGTTTTTCCATCGAAGGATGCTACCGATGACTAGCTGTGCAACATACTCAACGGTAGAAACATTATGGGCATCAGGGCACGAATCAGTTGTGTAGTGAGGAATCAATCCTTTATTTATTACTGCTGTTGTGTGTTGGCCTTCAAGAGTCATTAGTGAATTTCTTTTGTTTTCACTGGCAACATGATCTGACACTATAATAATAGTTCCATCTGGGCACTCTTCGTTGTACTTTGCTCCTAAAACCAGAGCACCAAATTCATCTAAAATGCAATCATTATAGTTTGAAATTGCTTCATGGATCCCTGATTGTTTATCATCATACGAACCTCCATAAGTGAATGGATCAAGCTTTAGATCAGAAACCAAAACAGGATACTGATTGAAATCGGCATTCAGAATCGTTCTTGCATGATATAATTCAAATACGACCCGTACACTTCTTTCTGTCTCGGTCAATTTATCACGAGTACATTCTTCATAAATGTCTGCGAAAGACGAAGCCAGTTTGTGACTACCCGCCCGAGAATCATCATCTTTACACAAAGCATCGAAAACCCATTCGGGACATATCTCGCGTATTTTTCTTACGATAGGAACAAACCACGAAAGATCATAGTCATCCCATACCAGTATTTTAACATCAAGCATTGTTGTGTATTCTCCTTTTTGCTATTGGGTAAGTAATAGTTAGGTAGTTCTTTTGATCGTCTACGGTTGCATTCCAGTAGTTAAGCCCTAAGGACTTTTGGGCCATTTCAATTACATAAAAACCATGCATCCTCGGTTTACCTCTTCTCTTTTGTATATCTATTATATTCTCCAGTTTCCCCCTGTTAAGGCTTGCGTTTTGAACATCAAGCTTGATAAAGGAATCGTCTAGGGTTAGCTTCATAACAACTTTGCTTATGTTGGCATGCTCACGTAGGTTTACGACTATTTCGCAGATAATTAACTTGATTGCGTCTTTTGATACAAAGCACTCAAAATTACTGCTGTCTGAAAATGTTAAAGAGATACTTGGGAGGGCAAACATCTTCGCAAACTCATCAATTACCTTTGAGATAAAGTCGACAAAGCACGTGTGGTCCATATAATGAACAGCTATTCGGTTTCCATCTTGAACCGAATGAATGAAATCTAAATCTCTTTGCATTTTATCTAGGTATGCTATCCCTTCAGAAATGTCATCTGTAGCTCCTCGGTCCAAGATTCGAAGAATCTCCCTTATTTTCTTTTTTACTACATGCAATGGAGCAAATTTCCCGCGTTCTTCGCCTATTCTATCAAACTTAACAGAAGCTTCTGGGTAAAATTCCATTTCGGCAACAGGGTCAGCAGCCACCTCCAATAGAGCTCTAAGTTTCCCTGTCGTTTGCTCAATATCAGCTATTTCGCACGCTGTTATACTCAAGGGGCTAAGAACTGCAAGCCCAATAACACTGATTGGCGCCCCAATATCGGAACTGAAATAGTCACATGTGCGAGCGGATATAATTAGTATTCGGTCACAAGACGAATTAATACAATGGTTTGAAAAGAGAGGAATCACATCACCGTCATGCTTCTTTTTTCGTTTCAATAAGCTATCAATAATAGTTAAAGTCTGGTTGTCAAAATCTCTTTGCGAAAGTAATAATCCATATTTAAATATAGCCTGGAATATTTCATCTCTGCAAGCATTGTTCGTCTTCTCTAACATTGAAATGAAGATCTTCGCCATATTCAGAAGCGCCCTATGTTTATCGTGTGAATTATGCGCAGAAAATGTGATCCCCTTTGTTGTATTAGTAAACTGCAATTTATCACAATTGTAGACAAGGAAATCAATCTCCTTGACACCTAAATGCTTTTCCAAATACTCATTAAATGGCAGTTTGTAACGTGGTTGCACTTCAACCTCATCACTTGAGTTTAAGATTGTATGAAACGGGTTTTCAGGTGTTTTGGTATGAGTTCCCTCAAGATAGACTTTCCGGATGCGGCCTTTTAGATTTTGTACACAACTGAAGAATGTCAATTCTTCTTTTCGTAAATCTTGCTTATCCAATTGGAATAGACAAATTTTCTCTGAAAGAATCATAACTGATTTAGGATTGAGCCCTGCACTTTCCGCACATTTTAGGCTAACATGAGGGGGCACAAGGTACTCGGGGACGCTGGAGGGATGAGGTTGCTGTTTAAATGGACCTACTGCATGGAGTTTGATAAGATCAGAGCTAGTAAATAGATAATTGCAGACTTTTGTTTCTTCGGATTCGGACCATTTCTCCATTTTGTCCATATGAATAAAGAGCCCATTTCTCTTTAGAGATGAAGATATGAAGTCGAAATATGTATTCTTGTTCTTTATATGGTGCCCCACCATTAAGCTTGTCACGAGATTACATGAATTAGGGTCAACCAATGAACTAGCATTTCCCAGTGTCTCATTTACTATGCAAAGGTTGGGAAATCCCAGAGATTTTAAGTGGTTGCACCATCCTTTCTCAGGCTCTACGGCGATTACTTTTCCTATAAACCCCAACTGATTCAATATTCTTGGTACTATTCCAGTACCGGAACCCACATCCAAAATTGTGGTGTCTGGTCGTTTCATTAAATATGAAGGTATGAGAAGAAAAGCTTCTTCATACCATTTGTCCCTTGGACTCCATGTAGATGTTAGATCCCATAATGCGGGAGAAAGAGAATTGAAATCGTGGCTTTTCCAGCCTAAAATATCTCGGGTAAGCTTAGAAAAAGAATCTGAGGGAGATATTTCGTTCAAGCGAGGTAATAAATACTTTTGAAGCGTTAGCTCTAAGGACTCGCTACATCTATCCTCAAGAAGTTCTTTGGAGAGTCCATCAGGGTACACCGATTCGTCCACACGAATCTTGATTATTTCAGCGACAGCAGTCAGTGCATTGCAACGAATCGATTTAATCGCCTTTTGAATCGCGTTTCTGTCCATAGTTACCACTGTTCCTTTATCAATAGTTGATCCGTAGTCATACTCTCGCTGATTAGACCACTTTCTTTCAGTTGCTCAATGATATCGCTAAGCTCTTCGGTGTCCACAGTTCCAATTTCTTTGGAAGAAACCAGTTTGACTGTTTCTCTGAGTGCGATCCTTTCCTTCTCTATATCAATTTTTGAAGAGTGCTTCTTTAAAAATTCTAAAACTTCTTCCTCATGGTTCTGCGAAAGGCAGAATTTCCACCCTCTTATCGTGGCCTGCACGAATTTCTTCAGATCCTGGCCGCGGTTGGAGATGGCCAACTCAGACGTAAATACGACATTGCCCCATGTAGATATGCCGTAGTCAGAAGGTTTGATGACACGCAACTTTATACCTTCTTTTTCTATCGCGATCTTTTCATTCGTAAGTGCTCCCGGATAAACGTCCAAGTCTCCGTTCAGAAAAGGAATTAGCCCGTATTTTATAGGCACTTCTTTAATGAGTTTTCTATCAATTTTCAATTTTCGACATATCGCCTGATAATACAGGTAGGTTGGGCTGCCGAATTTTACTCCGATGCGTTTCCCCTCCCAGTCCTTCGGACATTTGATGCCGGAGTCTTCTCTCGCAAAGAAACCGTGATAACTTTGCTGATGGATCACCGCTAGAATCTTGAGTGGAGCCCCTGCATCCCGCGCCTTAACAATCAAGTCCGGACTGTTGGCGAAACCAACGTCGACGCTACCGGATGCAACTGCCTGGATAGAAGGGTTGTTAAGCCCTCCGGGAAACAGTTCTACATCAAGTCCCACCTCTCTGTAGTACCCTTTCTCGAGCGCGACAATTTGACCAGCGGAATTAGCATTAACCTGCCACCCCAGTTGGACATTAATCTTAGCTAAATGACGAGCGTCTTTTTGCTTTTCACACCCAGCGGAAAACAAAAGGGCCATTATAGAAAAAAATTGCAATATCCTCATTATTTACTTTGGCTTATTTCTGCAAGCACCTCATCTGTAAAGCCCTCACTGTGAATTTCTTCGACAAGCTCATTTGTGAAGCATGATTCAATATCAGCTTTCTTTTTCAGTAATCCGTAATTAAGAGCGATTTCCGCTGTGTGCTTCCATGTAGCCGGACTCATTTTTCCGATCAATGAGGTGTCAGATTGTAGCAGCATTGGCTTAGTTGCCTGCCAAATTTCTATCTCCGTTTGTTTATTCAGCTTGGGGTTATACTTCATAACCATATCTACCACATCACCGTCAGGCATTTTCTGACTAACCGCAATCGCCTTCATTTCTCCTTTGAGAAAACGCTTCAGGACATCTCGATTGCTTTTCAATTTTTCTTCTGATGTGAAATAGACATTTCCCCCTGGTCTAACTCCATATTCGTAAGGGTCCACAATATTAACCTCAAACCCTTTGTTTTTTGCGACGATGGGCTGGTTCGAAATAAATGCGGGAAAAACTTCGATTTTTTTCTCAAACAGCAATATGAGATTAAACCCAATTGGGATCTCTTCAATTTTAGACCTGTCAATACCCACCTTGCTCATCAGCGCTTCGTACATGGTGCCTTTATCTGTACCAGGCATGACGCCGACTTTTCGGCCAATAAAATCTTCCGGTTTCTTAATGTTTGATTCCTTCAAGCTCATGAAACCAACGCCAGACTTAGTTGTATCTTCCGCTATTGCAATGACCGGAATTCCCTTTTCTCTGGCTGCTAATATCTGATCATAACTTGCGAGGCCAACAAGATCTGATCCTGATGCGATCAGCCGGATAGGATCTAATCCAGGGCCGCCCGGGTTGATGGTGACCTTCAGTCCGTTTTCTTCATGATAGCCCTTTTCTACTGCGACGAAGTGTGGAGCAAACGAACTGTAAATGAGCCATTTCAGTCGAAAATTTATGTTCTCCTGATGAATCGAAGGAGATTTTGATTCCTGATCATCGGGCGCTTTACCGCAACCAGACATGAATATGACTGAAGCTGCGATCAATAGTGTTAGCAGACGGTTGAGATGCTTCATTTAGATGCTCCTTTTGTATTTCTTTCCTATGGTTGATTCCAAGAGGCACATCGCCCCAAAAAAAGTGATTCCTATGAGTGCGGCCAAGATAATCGCACAAAACAATAAAGGCGTATCGATGTTGTATGAGGCCATTAAAATAGTAAAACCCAGCCCCCTCGTCGCACCAGTGAGCTCAGCAACGATTGCCCCAACAACGGCAAGGCTTGTGGATATTTTCAGGGCGGCAAATATGTGCGGCATTGCCGAGGGAAACCGAAGTTTCATAAGTATTTCCATTTTGCCAGCAGACAGTGACTCCATCAGGGCTAACCGCTCACGGTCAATTTCATTGAGCCCTGTGGTCGCATTTACCACTAAAGGAAAATAAGCGATGATCGCTGACATAAAGACTTTGCCTACAATTCCGTAGCCAAACCAGAGCACCAGCAAGGGTGCCAGAGCAATCAGGGGGATTGACTTTAGGGCAACCGTATAAGGATAGAAGATTCGGCGTGTCAGAGGCGACACGGTGAAGCAGACGGCGGTGATCAGAGATAAAAGGTTCGCCAGTAGAAAGCCAAGAACAGCCTCAATTGCTGTTATGTAAAAGTCAGTCCACAAGCTTTGATTGTGCAGCGCAAATGTCTTCGCCACAACACTTGGTGCGGGAACAATATACTCTTTCACCGGAATGGTTATACATAGAAACTCCCATGCCAGAACAAATATAATCAAGGCTATAAGAGGAAGGACATAGAAGCTGATACTGAATTTGGAGGTCTTATTAGTCATAGCCATTGCCCTCCAGTTTTTTCCTCAGAATTCGAGTATACTCAATAAACTCGCTTGTATCCCGCAATTCGAGTTTTCGCTCTTTCTGAAAATTGATTTCAAGGATCAGTTCAAAAGTAGATGGTAAAGGAGACATGAGGTAAACGCGATCTGATATGAAAACAGCCTCTTCAATGGAATGCGTCACAAAAACAACAGTGGCTTGGTTGCGTTTATTCATATCCAGAAGAGCCAAGCTCATTTTGTCCCGAGTGATTTGATCTAAACTCGCAAAAGGTTCATCCATCAACAGAACTTTTGGATCAGTTAAATATGCTCTGGCCAAAGAAGCTCTGGCCTGCATCCCGCCCGACACCTGATGTGGATAATAATGCTTGAATTCGCTCATACCCATTAAATTAAGCAGCTCGTCCGCTCGACTTTCCCAGCTAATATCCCTTAGGTAGCTACTCTTAAGCTCAGATGGAAGAAGAACATTCTTTAGAAGTGTCCGCCATTCGAACATGACTGGTTTTTGAAAAACGTATGAAGATAGCTGTTCTTTGCGTGCCTTCGCGGCAAATGAGCCATTTATTTTGACAGTACCACAGGAAGGAGTCAGCAATCCGGCAAAAATATTTAGCAAGGATGTCTTACCGCAACCAGAAGGACCTATTACACTAACGATTTCTCCTATAGCTGCATGAAAGCTGAGCTCAGAGAGTACTTTCAGCTCACTTTTCCCCTGAGAAAAAGTCAGAGTTAAATTGTTAGCATCTATCATATATCATCCGGTAATCAAATACATTAATTGTTGTTGTAGAACTGTTCAATCGTTACCCGCTAAGATATAATTATAACAGATTTCGTGCCAAACTGTCACTGTCGTTGGTAAGATGCTGTATGATAGCTGGTTATGATGTTAATGCAATGGGATGTTTCATTATATATTGATTTGCGACTAATACATCTTAGTTTACTGCTAACGCATTCTGGGCTCTGGCTAATTGATATGCATTAGCGAGTATCTTGAACTTCTGCTACCTTTGTGGTTTCAGCTGATAGCGTATTTTCGTTGAGCACTCCGTCGATAGGGGAACAAGATCATAGATGCAGGCCTGAAAAAAGGTGAATATCGGAGCTGTCGTGGAATACGGAGCCATCATCAAGTACCTGAACTGCACGACCATTTTGATCCAATCCAGCCCCTTCCTTCATCCCTTCATGCATAAATACCATCGCTTCGCAATAAAAACCGATTTTATCATCAGTTAAATTGAACTTAGGTGCATAATCTTTCTTGCTAATACATATGCGTTTGCGGCAGGTAAAACAAACCACTTGCTAATATATGTGGTTCTATACGTCTATATATTATAAAAAATATAAGTATTTATATTGCAACATGTTAGAGAGAAAAAGGGAGTTTGGCACACCCTCTGCGTTATCAAAACCATAAAATCTCAGCAATGGGCTGGGAAATTGAAAGGAGATAAATAATGAACGAAGTAAAATGGGCGAATCCAAATACGGGAGAAAAATTCATCCACAGGGAAAGTCCAGGTCGTCGTGAATTGCTATTCGACATTAATGGTAACTGTGGAGGGAATCATTCACATGCAGTATGGAATAATGGCAATCTGTCTTATCTCCGCGATGTCAATTCTCCCAATATTACAGATGATAGTATTATTTGATTCGATGTAAATGTCCTGGCCCATGACAAAAAAAAACTGGGTTATTTTGCAAAAGAGTTATTTTAGTGTCCGCCTTAATAGAAAGAGACATTCCACGGAATAGGTTTAAGACCGAAACGGGAACGCCGGAAATATGAACCGCGTTCCCGTTTTATTTCTACGGAGGAGTACAGATGAATTCCTGTAAGACAGTTTCAAAGAACCGCCGGCGTAAGAGCCAACGTAGTTCGTACTATTCAGCGATCCATGCCTTCAATCAGGCCCCGGACGATGTCCGTGCCAAGGAAAATCTGAAAGTCCTTATTGAGCAGTATTGCAAAATGATAGACGGCCGGATTGATGGCATTGGCGCCTTCTCTGAAGATCAGTGCCGCCATGACGAATGGGTGTTTATTAACGAGTTGCTACGAGATACGGATAGCAATGGCTGGGTGTCGATCTGCACGCCCGAAGGCATTATTCAACTTAAAGCGGATATCAATGATTACATCAAATTCCGGAGCTCTTCCGGTAGCCAGCGGAATCGCTTGCATGCTGCGGCAGCTCAGTATCTTCAGGAACGTGCATTCAATCGCACCCGGCCCGTCGTCATCAGGTAACACGTAAATCGTCTGTTACTAGTCGGAAGGTTTCTGATCGCTCATATTGCGTATATTAGTGATATTTTTTTCTGATGCAGCACGGTCTGTCACACAATTGTTCAATGCTTGAATAAATATCTCGAATATCACGTAGGTTTGGTTTTGGCGCGGTTGCGCTACTTTAGTTTTGGGGTGCTCAATGAAATTCTCAACAATTTACCGTAACACCGCAGGGGCCTTTATCGGTATCGGCCTTGTCTCGCTCCTGACTCTCTGGCTGGGAGGCTGGAGCATAGCCGTTTTCATGCGGCATGCCTTTGAATTCTATGAAAACCCCTTGCGCTGCTCGTTTCCATTAGGGGACATACGTTTCCCGTTTTGGCCAATTGCGAGCCTATTCGTTCTGATTATGCACGGGGTGTTCATGTTCCGCTACAGTTCTCTCAGTGCCAGCCTCGGAGTTCCTCAACGCTGGTGGGAAGGTCGTTCCGGTGGGTACGATGCAAATTTTGATAATCCTTTTGCCAAGGTAATCGCCAAGGATTTCATTGTTGTCAGTTCTCTGCTGGTTGTTTTTTTGCTTTTGTGTTCCTTCCATAACCACTTTCAGTGGTGCTGGTGGGGGTGCTGATAACGATGAAAGGATGGTGTTGATATGAAAACAATGACTTTATCGATTCCCGGAGCAGACAGCCGGTCGGCGTCACTTCACAACAAAAAAAAGTCGGTTTGTGAAACGGCGGCAACCAGCAGTTCTGCCCGGCATTCTGGGACTGAGCATGTGAATCCGATACCGCACACAGGAAGCATATTTCTGTTTTCCGGTTTTCCAAATAAGGCCCCTCTATGGCCTCCCGTGGATATTATCGGTTAATTTTTAATGGTACCGGATGGTGCTGCTTATATGAAACATCCCGTTCGGGAAAAAACAAAAAAAGGAGACTAAAATGAAAACTATGAAACTTGAATTCGGCGGAGAATCTGTCCCCAGCGGCACATTCCGTGGTGGTGAGTCTGTGCCGAGTGGCACATTCCGCGGCGGAGAATCCGTCCCCAGCGGAACATTCCGTGGTGGTGAATCTGTGCCGAGTGGCACATTTCGCGGTGGAGAATCCGTCCCCAGCGGAACATTTCGCTAATGTGATCCAGAACTGAGTCAGGTAGTTGCAGAGGGAGAATTTCTTTCTGCGGCTGCCTTCTTTTTTTAAAAATAGTGATTCCTTAAGAAATTGGAGAGAATAATGAAGATTTTGAATACAGTGTTGAATCATAGCCTATTAAAGTCTTTCTCAGAACCGCCCGTGACTATAACCCAAAACGTTCTTGATCAGATCGTTGCCACAATAGCATCTCGCCCTCCTGAGTCCGGTGGACTGTTTGGCGGTGACCGTCCTAAACAAAAAATTTCACGCTTCTTTTTTGATGCAAACGCTAATGTTACGCATAGTGCCTACTCTCTTGAACAGAAGACTTTCGAAAAAGTTTCGGAAGCGTGGGACGATGAAAACGGAGATAAAGTTATTGGTGTAATTCATTCTCATCCGGATGGATGCATATCTCCGACTGGTTCAGATGAGAAATATGCAGCTGTCATGTTGAACTCGCTGCCAGATATGGAAAGACTTTTTCTGCCGATAGTGGTATTTGAAAACGGGCGACATGCCGGTAAATGCGAATGTGTTATCCGTCCCTATGTCGCTTATCGGAATTGCGAAGGCGATCATGCGGTTATCCGCCGTGTATTGCTCAATATTGAAGACGAAACTGGTAAAATAACCGACCAGGTCGAAACCTACAGGGTACGTGTGCCTTCGCCCTATGCCAAAGTTCAGGATGCTTACTCCGATGACACTTTTGTGCGTGTCCGTACCGCTTATGATATGGACCTGATGCGTCAGTCCCGGGTGGTTATCGCCGGAGTCGGAGGTGCTTCGGAATTTATCGAAAGCCTGGCGCGTGCAGGGGTCGGCGAGTTTGTCCTTATTGACCCCGATGTGGTTGCATTGACCAATCTGGCCACTCAGCAGACTTATCGCCGTGATCTGGGAAAGGATAAAGTCAAGGTCCTTGCGGAACGTATCCGTGATATTAATCCTTCCGCTAATGTACTTCCGCTGCGCAACCGGCTTGAAAGTCTGGATGACACGCGGATGGAACAGCTCTTGAAGGAGTCGTTTCCATTCGGGCGTGAAGCACCCCGACGGACACTCCTGTGCGGCTGTACGGACAGCTTTCCCGCCCAGTCCAGGGTAAACCGGTTGGCAATCAATTTCGCTGTTCCCAGCCTCTGCGCCCAGATGTATCTGGAAGGACGGGGTGCTGAAGTCACTTTCACTCATCCCGACCTTACTCCAGCCTGTCACCGTTGTGCGCTGGCCAGCCGCTATCATGCTTATGAATCGGGCACGGTAGAACGTGTCGGTTCGGAGGGGTCCAATGTGTTCGCAACCGTGCGAGTCAACGCCACTTGCGGTTTTATCGCGCTGGCGCTTCTTCATGCGGAAGGCAACCATCCCCGGTGGGGCGGTCTGATGCGGCGTGTCGGCAGTCGCAACTTGCTCATGATCCGCATGGATCCTGATTTCAGTCGTGCGCTCGGTATCGATGTGTTTGAGCGGACTTTCGGTGATGTTAACGGACGTGTTTGCTTCGACGAGACTATCTGGACAACCGTTACGCCTGATGACGGCCTGAACGGGGCGGTTCTCTGTCCCGATTGTTGTGGGACGGGCCATCTCCGTTCAATGGCGGGCCGTTTCGCTGACACTCTTACCGGCCGGTTGAAGGAACAGCCGGCAGCTGTAACGCCGCCGCCCCTGCCTCCGGACGCCTGTGTCGAATCGGTCTGCGTCGGAGATGCCTGTTCTGTATCTGCCTGAAAACAAGGAGAAAAAAATGTATCAATTCATCCAAGCTAATGAAAACTCGTTTTGCGACCTTTTTCAGAGCCTCAACGGTTCCTGTATGAGGTTTAGTAACGAGACCATGCCGCACGGCTGCGAACCTTCGCAGGCCGACATCGGCTTCGAAATCTCGCCGCAGGACGGCAGGATCCAACTCTGTGTTCAGGAAGGGGTTACTTACAGCGGAGAATCTACCAGTCTGCAACAGTGGTTCCGGGAAGGAGTGCTGGCGTTCGACGGAATTCAGGCGCTCCTATCCTGGTTGCATAATGACTTGTCGCCCCTGATGGGAGTGCTTTCTGATAACGAGGTTCCCTCTGCCGAGGATGTGCCCACTGCTGATTCTGCCCCTGGAAGGGTGCCGGATCAAAGCTCTTCACCCGTATCCCGTCGATCAGCTGCCATCACTGATACAGCACGCGTGACTGAGCAGATTCGCGAAGATGATGATCCGGTTTTTCTCGATGAGGAGGATCTGTTCAACGCCCTTTCGGTCAGCGTGGTCGGCCAGGACGAGAGCCTGCATACACTTGCATCTGCTGTGAGCGGGCATGTGGCCCGTTCCAATCCCCGCCGCCCCTTGACCATCTTCGCCATAGGCCCGAGCGGAGTTGGTAAAACCTGTACTGGAAATTCTATTGTTAATGTGCTGAACGGCAGCGAACAGAACGGCCGGTACGAGTTCCTGCGCCTTGACATGTGCGAATATCGTGAGGCTCACCGGGTGTCTCAGCTGATCGGTAGTCCCCAGGGCTATGTCGGTTACGGTGAGGGCGCACAGTTGAGCGATGCCCTTGCGCGCAATCCCCGTACCGTCGTGCTCTTCGATGAAATTGAAAAGGCCCACCCCGACATTCTCAAGGTTCTGATGAATGCCATGGATGCCGGACGCCTTTCAACAGCCGGTAAGTCGGGTGACGGTTCACGTGAGGTCGACTGTCGTAAGGCCGTGTTCTTTTTCTCCAGCAACCTTGAATGCGAGAGCGTTCTGCGTGCGCTGGAGCAGCGGTCGGCATTTGCTAATCCCGAAACAGTTGACGAGATATGCCGTGGGCATCTTAAAACAGCCGGTATTCCGCCGGAACTTATCGGACGCATCGGACATTTTCTTGTGTACCGTCCTCTCGGTCCTGAGAGCAAGGCCGAGATAACGGCGACCCAGGTCAGAGAGACAGCCGCCGAATATGGTCTGGACGTGCGCTATGTAGCCCCTGATGTCATCATCGACATTATCCAGGCAGTTCGCGTACGGGGGGGAGGTGCCCGCGTCTACGCCTATCAGATCGACCGCCTGCTCGGACGGGTTTTCACTCAGGCTGCGCGACAGCGTAATACAGGCCCGATCCGCATCCTTGGGCCTTCACCGTATAGCTGTGAACCAATGCCTGATGACGATCCGACCTACTCTGATGCCGTGGTCTCCTCCGTGGGCTCTGGATCGACCGTTTCCGGAACAGCTCAACAGGCTGATCCGGAAGAACGTGGCACATCAGAAGAGGTTGAGGGGAATTCCCCAGATAATGTAGAAACTGTTTCCCATCAGACAGGCGCTAAAGAGGTTCACGCAGCCTGAACACTATAATAGGAGGTTTAATCATGATTGAGTTAATTGTAGTTGGAGTGATTACAGGACTTATAGCCAGATCACTGAGTAATTCCGGTGCCTCTTCTTCCCCGTCAACGGAATGGTCATCGTCTGGTGACTATGAGTTCAACCACCGCTATGTCAATGGAAACTGGCGTGCCTATATCGTGCGCCAGCCGGGTTACCGGGGACGCTCGGAAGATCTGCATGACACGCACCGTTACCGGGATGGCCGGGAGCACTACGTATGCTGGTCTGAACCTGTCCGCTCACGGGATGAATCCGTGGCAGTTGCCAATCTGTGGAAAAAGAAGACAGGTGCCTACATCAGGAACGGCACGCGCTTCTGAAGGAGAGTATCATGGACTATTCAGTCGAATATATGACAGAGAGTGGGAAACACACATTTCGTTTTCTGATGCGTAAGGAGGGGGACCGCTGGCAGACCAATGTGATGAATGGTCCCTCTTTTCCGGGTGCGGTACTTCGTCACGACGAAGTACCGCCGGGATGTGACCGTATCGCAGGTGCCTACCGCATCCGCTGGTTCGGCATGGCCTGCATCACTTCCCGGGAGCAGGCGCAGGCCCTGGCTGCCTTGTGGGCCGAGGATATTGAGCGATTTCTGGTTACAGGCAAATGGAGGACCAAATATCAGACCAACGACGGGCGTGACAACTTCACCTTCTCGATCGAACGTGACCGACGCTCCTTCAGAATATACATAGACAAGCATCCTTCATATCGCAACCGTGCAACCGACGCGCACTCTACCCACCGTTACAGTGACGGTGACCGTCACTACATCTGCTGGGACGGAAAATTAAATAACTGGGCTGAAGCAGAGGATATTGCTACCGCCTGGGCGGAGCGTACGCAGGGGTACATCCGCACCGGCCGTTTCCAGAACACCGGAAGCTAATCTCATGACAACATCATTGCCATATATTTTTATTATCGCGCTTGTCGGCATTGTGGCCTATCTTGTAACGTCACGTGCTCTGGCTGATCATTCCGTTTTCGGATATCCGCGTCTAATTGCGGCGGTGGTGTGCATTCTCGGTTGCATGGAGCTTCTAAAGCTGGATAGGGATATTATCAATGCCGTCCTGCTACCGGCAGCGGCTTTGCTTATAGCGGTCTGTCTGATGCTTGCAGTAATCGTCTTTCGCCGTTTTTGCACAAACTATTCGCCGGGAGACAGGACATCATCGGTTAAACCGGTTTCGAAGAAAAAGAAAATTCCGAAGAAATCTAAGAAGCCGAAGAAAATCAGGAAAGAGAGAAAAAAGCGGATTAAAGCAACAGGAGGTGCAACACCTCATGTTGAAAGTTTATCACGAAAAGGCGATGCGCTGTCACCAGTACAGGGGGCATCACAGACCGATTTCCACAACCCATGGTAACAAAGAGTTCTTATAAATAGCGTAGCAGCCAAAACAAACAACTGAATAATGAGGTGAATCATGAAAAACAACCATTACCATAATCCATGGGGATCGGCATCTGCCGATAAATCCCGTATGTCATTTAATAACTTTGGCACTCGACTGCCCGATATCATCCGTCGAGCCCTGACTTGCGCCAGCGAATATATCCGTCGGGTTGCCAGCTGGTGGTCATGCAGCCTGCATCGTTTATGGCGGCAGGGGAGCACTTTTGCTGACCGCCTGGTGGCCGTTGGATTGTTTGTTGCCGGGATAATGGGGATTGTTTTTCTTGGCTTCCTTCTCATTTATCTTATACCGTTCCTGATCTTGGCAGCAGTTGTAGCTGCGGTCATCGCGAACTTTTTCGTAAATAAGGATAGATTTCGGTGAATGTCGGGAAAATAGATGAAATTTCACGCAGAGCCGCCGAGCAAATATTAACGCAGCAAAGACAACAGAGCCCCCGCTTTAAGGAACGGAATCTCCCGTTCCTTGAAGCAACCTCTCTCCCCTCCGCGCTCTCCGCGTCTCC